>ONTN01000096.1 GCA_900320765.1 uncultured Eubacteriales bacterium | reverse complement strand
AGACCGGACTCGCCGACGGCCTTCTTCACGCCCTTAGCCAGATTGTACCCGAAGCCGGTGAGAGGCACGGTCGCGCCCGCTCCCGCCCATTTGACGAGGGGCTCGTAGAAGCCGAGAGCGCCGAGAGCCACGCCGAGGCATACGAAAAGGGTCAGTATCCGCGCGGGCGTGAGCCGCGTTTTGTCTATCAGTATCTGGCCGACGGCGCAGATCGCCCCGCCGACTGCAAAAGCTTTTACATAGGTCATTATATCCATAAGATCACACCTCTATCGAGACGGCGCAGGCGATAGAGGGCACGCTCTCGCCCTGCATCGTGGTGGTGGGGGAGAGGAGAGCTCCCGTCGCGGCGAAAAGCACCTTTTTCCACCTGCCGCTTCTCATTCCGTTCAGAATATATCCCGCAAGGACGCTCGCGCTGCAGCCGCAGCCCGAGCCGCCGGAGTGCACGTCCTGACGTTCCCGGTCGAATATCAGCATACCGCAATCTGTATAGCCCGCGCCGAGCTCGACCCCGTCGCGCCGGAAAAGATCGCGCAGAATATCGGCGCCAGTAAAGCCGAGGTCGCCCGTGACGATAAGGTCGTAATACGAGGGAGACCTGCCGAAATCCTCAAAATGCGCCGTAAGCGTATCGTGTGCCGCGGGAGCCATCGCCGCGCCCATATTGTTTGCATCCGTTATCCCCGCGTCTGTGATAACGCCGGGGGTTATGCCCGTGACCCTCGGGCCGACTCCGCCTGAGGAGATTATAAGCGCGCCGCAGCCCGTCACCGTCCATTGGGACGTGGGCGGCCTCTGACCGCCGTATTCGAGGGGCATACGGTACTGCCGCTCCGCCGTTGAGAAATGCGAGCTCGTCACCGCCATGGCGTTTGACGCGAAGCCGGAGCTCACCGCCATCGAGGCGAGAGCGAGCGTCTCCGCCATAGTCGAGCAGGCGCCGTAGACCCCGAAGTAGGGGATGCCGCTCTCCCTCAGGCCGAAGGAGGAGACCGTGCACTGGTTTACAAGGTCGCCCGCGAATGCGAGCTCGATATCCCCCGGAGACAGCGCCGCCTTTGCGAGAACGGAGGCGACAGTATTCTGAACCATCCGGCTCTCAGCCTTTTCCCAGGTCTTTTCTCCGAAATAGCTGTCGTCAGATATCGTATCAAAGCTTTCTTTGAGCGGGCCCTCGCCCTCCTTGCCGCCGACCGTGCAGGCGGACGCGATTATCACCGGGGGCGCGTCGAGAGCGACGCTCCGCTTTCCGACTCTCTTTCCCATAAAAATCACCTCCCGCTTATTCTTCTCCGCGGGAGATAAAAAATTCAATATTTACAAAAACATAATAAAAAACTTCTTCCATTAGAGGCGTTTTGCTGATATAATTATAAGGTAAGCGCAAAAAACAGGTAAACGATGATTGATCAGCGTTTACTAAATTGAAAGGAGAAAAAGAAAATGGGACTTATATCTGCAGCACTCGGCTCCGCGGGCGGCGTTCTTGCCGACCAGTGGAAAGAATATTTTTACTGTGAGGCTATTCCCGAGAACGTCCTCGTGACGAAGGGACACCACAGGACCTCCGGCCGCTCCACCAACACGAAGGGGAGCGACAACATAATCTCCAACGGCTCCGTTATCGCCGTTGCCGACGGACAGTGCATGATCATCGTCGATCAGGGCAAGGTCGTCGACGTCTGCGCCGAGCCGGGCGAGTTCATCTACGACACCAGCTCCGAGCCCTCCATATTCACCGGAAGCCTAGGCCAGAGCCTTATCGAGACCTTTAAGAATTTCGGAAAGAGATTCACCTTCGGCGGCGAAGCGCCCAAGGATCAGAGAATATACTTCTTCAACCTCAAGGAGCTCATCGGCAATAAGTACGGCACTCCGAGCCCCGTTCCCTTCCGCGTAGTCGACGACCGCGCAGGAATAGATATCGACGTTTCCGTCCGCTGCTTCGGCGAGTACAGCTATCACATCTCCGATCCTATCCTCTTCTACACGAACGTCTGCGGCAACGTTTCCGAGAACTACACCCGCGACAGGCTCGACAGCCAGCTCAAGACCGAGCTTCTCACCGCTCTCCAGCCCGCTTTTGCGAAGATCAGTGCACAGGGCATCCGCTATTCCGAGCTGCCCGGACATACCCTCGAGGCTGTCGAGGCGGACCACCTCTTTCTCGTTGCTGCCGGTGAGGGCATTGCTGATGCGCACCTCGCCGCCGCTCAGATGGACGCGATGAAGAACGCCGCGAAGAACTCCGGCGGAGCCGCTATCGGCTTTATGGGCATGAATATGGCTCAGAGCGCCGGCGGCATCGACACGAACGCCCTCTACGCTCAGGCCGCCCAGCAGCAGGCCGCGCAGCATCAGGCTGCTCCCGCAGCTCAGCCCAAGGCAAGCGCCGGCGGCTGGACCTGCCCCACCTGCGGAAAGAGCGACAACACCGGCAAGTTCTGCTCCGAGTGCGGCACGAAGAAGCCCGAGGATTCAAGCTGGTTCTGCCCCGAGTGCGGACATAAGAACACCGGAAAGTTCTGCCCCGAGTGCGGAACTCCGAGACCCTGAAAGATATAAAAAAGGGGCGTTTCGCCCCTTTTTTGAATGAATCAAGGAGGCAATTCTATGCCCGCACAGGTAACGAACTATAAATGCCCGGCATGTACCGGCCCCCTGCATTTCGTCGGCTCGAGCGGCAGGCTCGAATGCGATTACTGCGGAAGCAATTATTCGGTGGCCGAGATCGAGGCGCATATGCGCGAGGAGGAGGCGAAAGCCGCCGAGGCCTACGCGAACGCCCAGGCAAACGGCGACGGCTGGGATACCTCGCAGCTTGAAAACGAATGGGGCGAAGAGGCGGCAAACCTTCGCGCCTATAACTGCCCGAGCTGCGGCGCTGAGCTTATCTGCGACGTGACGACGGCCGCCACGAGCTGCCCCTACTGCAATAACCCGACCGTAGTTCCCGGACAGCTCTCCGGAGTGCTCAAGCCGGATTACGTCATTCCCTTCCGCTATTCCAAGGAGCAGGCGCTTGACGCCCTGAAAAAGCATTACAAGGGCAAGCCGTTTCTTCCGAAGGCTTTCACCGATAAGAACCATATCGAGGAAATCAAGGGCGTTTACGTTCCCTTCTGGCTCTTCGACGGGGTCGCGGAGGCCGATATTGAATTCGACGGCAGGATATCGCACACACGCCGCTCCGGCAACTACGAGATCACGACGACGGAGCATTATCAGATAGTCCGTTCCGGGTCGATCGGCTTCAGCCACGTCCCCGTGGACGCCTCGACCAAAATGCCGGACAATCATATGGACTCCATCGAGCCCTACGATTATAACGAAATGTGCCCGTTCTCAACGGCGTATCTCCCCGGCTTTCTCGCTGATAAGTTCGACGTATCAGCCGCCGACTGCGCTCCGAGAGCCGATATCCGCTGCAAGAACACGGTGATCGAAGCGCTGAGAAAAACCGTTTCCGGTTATACATCCGTCGTGCTGCAGCATGAGGACGTTCAGCTGCACCGCGGCAACGTCAAGTACGCGCTCATGCCGGTCTGGATGCTGAACACCAAGTGGAAGGATAAGACCTTCCTCTTTGCGATGAACGGTCAGAGCGGAAAGATCGTCGGAGATCTTCCGATAAGCAAGGGCAAGTGGTGGGCGACCTTCGCCGCGATCGCGGCGCCGATAGCGGCCGTTTTAGCCGCCATTCTGTTCCTCATGTAAGGAGGGCGAGCAATATGAAAAAACTGCTTATTATTTTCCTTGCCCTTCTCATGCTCGTCTCGTTTGCCGTTCCCGCCCTTGCCGACGAGGAGCCGACGGAGGACGGCGAAACGTTCGCCCTTACCGAGGACGAGCTTGAGTCCTTTGACGACGTGACGGAGCCCACAAAGGCTGACGGCTTCGTTTGGGATGAAGCCGGACTGCTTTCGGACAGCGAATACGAGGAGCTGAGCGAGCTCTGCGAAAGGCTTACAGAGGAGCACGACTTCGGAGTTTACATAATGACGGTAAACGACTTCTCCGACTATGGCGAGGGCGACGTTTACGATGTTTCCACCCAGCTCTTTTTAAAGAAGGGCATGGGCGTCGGAAGCGACGCGGACGGCATATTCCTTCCCCTCAGCATGGACGAGAGGGACTTCGCGTTCTGCGCCCACGGCTACGGGGAAAAGGCGATAACCGCCTATACCCGCGGCATAGTCGAGCAGGCCTTCCTCGATAACTTCCGAAAGAACGACTGGTACGGCGGTTTCGTGGACTATGCGGAGACCTCGATCGAGGTGATCGAGGACTTCCGCGCCGGAAAGTACGACGACAAGGACTACTACGAGGACTACTACGAGACCCACGAGTATAAGCAAAAGGAGAAATTCACCTTAGGCAAGGTGCTGGCGACTATCCTTGCGCCGCTCGGAATCGCCGGGGTGACCTGCGGTGTAAAGTCCTCAAAGCACAAGTCCGTCAAGCAGGCCGTGAGCGCGGAGAACTACGTTATCCCGATGAGCCTTAATATATACAGGTCGCAGGATATATATACCCACACGACTGAGTCGAGAAGGTATATTAGCGACGACTCGCGCGGCGGAGGCGGCGGGGGAGGAGGCTCCAGCTTCCACTCCGGCGGAGGCTTCTCCGGCTCGAGCGGAAAATTCTAAAGTAAATCGCCGTTTTCCAAATTGGGGAACGGCGATTTTTTGCAAAATCGAGCTTGAGTATCGGATCGCCCTTGCAGACGCGATGGGGTGCAGCTTGACGAATCGTATGGTTTGTCAAGCGGGGAAAGTGAACAAATGGTTAAAAACTTCACATTGTCTATTGCAAATTCAAAAATTATAGATATAATGTTATATAGCGAAATTTGTACAGATCTGATTTAGGAGGTCAAACGCTATGTACACCACCAACAAGGCCGTTCTCTCGTGGATAGACGAGATGGCCGCAATGACCAAGCCCGACAGGATCGTCTGGATCGACGGCTCCGAGGAGCAGCTTGAGGAGCTCCGCCAGGAGGCCTATAAGACCGGCGAGCTTATAAAGCTCAACGAGAAGGAGCTGCCCGGCTGCGTATATCACCGCAGCGCCGTAAACGACGTCGCCCGCGTTGAGGGACGCACCTTCATCTGCTGCGAGAAGAAAGAGGACGCCGGCCCCACCAATAACTGGATGGATCCCACTGAGATGTACGCGAAGCTCCGCGGCATCTTCGACGGCTCTATGAAGGGCCGCACCATGTACGTCATCCCCTATTCCATGAGCATCATCGGCTCCCCGTTTGCAAAGTACGGCATCGAGCTCACCGACTCCATCTACGTCGTCGTCTCCATGGCGATCATGACCCGCATGGGCAACAAGGTGTTCGACGCTCTCGGAGACAGCCCCGACTTCATCAAGGGTCTCCACTCCAAGGCTCAGCTCGACGAGGAGAACCGCTACATCGTTCAGTTCCCGCAGGATAACACCATCTGGTCCGTAAACTCCGGCTACGGCGGAAACGTCCTTCTCGGCAAGAAGTGCTTCGCGCTCCGCATCGCCTCCGTTCTCGGCCGCCGCGAGGGCTGGATGGCCGAGCATATGCTCATCCTCGGCGTTCAGGATCCCGAGGGCAACGTGACCTATATTACCGGCGCCTTCCCTTCCGCCTGCGGAAAGACCAACCTGGCCATGATCATCCCGCCCGAGGTTTACCGCGAGAAGGGCTGGAAGTGCTGGACCGTCGGCGACGATATCGCCTGGATCCGCCCGGGCCCCGACGGCAGACTTTGGGCCTGCAACCCAGAGAACGGCTTCTTCGGCGTCGCTCCCGGCACCAATATGAAGTCCAACCCGAACGCGATGCTCTGCACCAAGAAGAACTCCATCTTCACGAACGTCGTGCTCAAGCCCGACCTCACCGTTTGGTGGGAGGGCATGGATAAGAATCCTCCCGAGGGAGCCCTCAACTGGAAGGGCGAGCCCTGGGATCCCACCGACGGCTCCAAGGGTGCTCATCCGAACTCCCGCTTCACGAGCCCGGCTGTCAACTGCCCCTGCCTCTCCTCCGAGTATAACAACCCGAACGGCGTGCCTATCAGCGCTATGCTCTTCGGCGGCCGCCGCGCCAAGACCGCTCCTCTGGTATATCAGAGCCGCGACTGGAACCACGGCGTCTTCATGGGCGCCACCGTCGCCTCCGAGACCACCGCTGCCGCTACCGGCGCTGTCGGCGTAGTTCGCCGCGACCCGATGAGTATGCGTCCCTTCATCGGCTACCACGTTGCCGACTATTGGCAGCACTGGATCGATATGGGCAAGAGCGTTCCCAACCTCCCGAAGATCTTCCACGTCAACTGGTTCCGCACCGACGACGAGGGTCACTTCCTCTGGCCGGGCTTCGGCGAGAATATGCGCGTTGTCGAGTGGATACTCAAGCGCTGCCGCGGCGAGGTCGAGGCCGTTGAGACCCCGATCGGCTTTATGCCCAAGCCCGAGGATATCAGCCTCGAGGGCATCGAGAACGAGGTCAGCGAAGACACACTCAAGAACCTCCTCTCCGTCGACGTCGAAGTCTGGAAGAAGGAAGCCGACGATATCGAGGCCTTCTTCGATCAGGTAGGCGAGGGCAAGCTCCCGAAGGAGCTCGCGGAGAATCTCGAGATCCTCAAGAAGAACCTCGGCGAGTAATTTGTGAATACGAAAAGGACCGCGTCACCCGACGCGGTCCTTTGTTGTCGTTATAGTTGAGGAACATAATTAATCAATATACTGCTGATTTTTCCGCTCTTAATGGTTACGCAAATGTCTTTTGCAGAGGCATAGCTTACCCTATCGAAGAAATCTCTGAGATCCGGTATTTTGGTGTGCTGCCCGACCTTTTCCGGAAAATATGAAAAGTCGTCATAGACCGGAACATCTTTGCTTATCGTTACTTTTATCTCTTTGTAGATGTAGTTAACAACGTTGTCAAGGTCTATATAGCCAAATAGCCAAGCTCCATTTTGAGATTTGTGCAACGCGTGCTCATCATCAAGCTCAATCCATTCAATTCCATACCCCGTATGCCGCACAAAACGCTGAATTTTGAAGTTATCAAAACCTCCGTACTTGATAAGGTCGATTACCGAACCCGCTTTGAGCGTTTTTACGACGCTGTCGGGAATGACAACGTTTCTTGTAAGATGTAATACTGTTTCTACCGTGCCGTCAGATTTGCGGCGGGTGCTGTCCCTTTCTATGCAGGCATCATAATCACCGCTCGGATAATTGGCAAACGTGAAATCAGGAGCCTTTATTTTGCCGCTTGTTATAGTTATCGTCTTTGTTTTGCTGTCCCATTTAACCGTATATCCGAAATGCTCAGCCAAAAAGCGGATAGGGGCGTAAGTCCTGCTGCTTTTAATAAGAGGTGCCGAGTCGATTGAAATATAGTCAGTCATTTCGTTATTTGCCGAATCAGAATACTTAACAGCCATTTTTCGGGAATCAATAACGAAGCTTACCGCAATATTATAATTCTTTCCGTTTGTTGCTTTAGCGCTTCCCGAAAACAGAGCGGTTCTCGTTTTGCTCTCCCAAGTAACCTTAAGTCCAAGCGCGTTTGCGACTGCGCGGAGCGGCACGAGCGTTCTGTTGTTGCTGATAAACGGCTCGGCGTCCGTCCAGTCAACGGGCTTGCCATCGACGACAACGGTGATGCCCTTTGGAGCTTCAGATGAAACGGTTATTGTGCAGTACGCTTTGAAATTGCCGTCATATGTTTCCGCGTCGACAACGGCCGTTCCCGGAGCAACGGCGGTTATTTTGCCGTTTTGATCAACCGTCACTACGGATTCATTGTTGCTCCACCAATAAACCTTCTTGTTAGACGCGTCGGACGGCTGTACTGTGGCGCTCAAAGTCTCGCTTT
>ONTN01000176.1 GCA_900320765.1 uncultured Eubacteriales bacterium | reverse complement strand
AGCACCGGAAAGCTGACGGCCTCCCATGAACTGGGCGGCAACCCCTGCGGCGCGCTGCAGAAGAAGCTGACCCTGAAGCCCGGCGAGGAGAAGGTCGAGGCCAAGGGCTCTGACGGCCCGATAGTTCAGACCTATATGTACGTTTACGACGGGGAGGATAACCTCCTCTACAAGAAAGCGATAGCGAAGTCGAGCTATAAGCCGCATGATCGCGTGATACTGGTCGGACCGGACATCACCGAGCCCGAGCCTGAGCCGACGCCGGAGCCCGATCCCACGCCCACACCCGAGCCCGACCCCACACCGGAGCCTGAGCCCGACCCCACACCGGAGCCGGAGCCCGATCCCACGCCGGAGCCTGAGCCCGACCCCACACCGGAACCCGAGCCTGACCCCACGCCGGAGCCTGAACCCGATCCCACACCCGAACCGGAGCCCGATCCCGGAGAATAACAGCCTGATTACAGGGCGCCGACCGCGCCCTGTTTTTTATAATACGAGCCGGAGGAAAGATATGGAAAGATACGCGGTATTCTTTGATCTCGACGGCACTCTGCTGACTACGGACAAGCGGGTCACGGAGAGGAACAGACGCGCTCTTGAGCTGGCTCATTCCAAGGGGGCATATATAGTTCCGACAACGGGGCGGATCTACGACGGAATGCCCGACGCCGTTCGCGAGCTTCCGTTTATAGATTACGCCATAACTGTGAACGGAGCCGAGGTTTACGACGTAAAGGCGGGCTGCGTCCTTAAAAGAGAGGAGATTCCCGCGCCTCGCGCCATCGAGATATTCGACATTATGGAAGAGTTCGACTGCATATACGACTGCTACGCGAAGGGCTGGGGATATATGCAGAGGGAGCATTACGAGAAGGCCGACGAGTACGTCATCGAGCAGCATATGCGCAAAATGGTCAAGTCCGTTCGCACCCCGGTGGACGACATAAGAAAATACGTTATCTCGAACTTTGAGTCGGTGCAGAAGCTGCAGATGTTCTTTCGCGACATAGAGGAGAATATTCGAGCCTCCGAGTATCTTAAAAAGACGCTGGACGGGGAATGCATAACGAGCTCAATAAGGGGCAATCTCGAGATAAACTCCGAGAGAGCGAACAAGGGCGAGGGGCTGCGCTTCCTCTGCTCCTATCTCGGGGTGCCGATAGAAAACTCAGTCGCCTTCGGCGACGGGTCGAACGATATAACTATGATAAGAGCCGCCGGCACCGGCGTCGCAATGGGAAACGCGATAGACGAGGTGAAGCGGGCTGCAAAGCTCGTCGCCGCCGGAAACGACGAGGACGGCGTGGCTCTTACCCTTGAAAAACTTTTCGGATAAGGAAGTGCTGAAATGAAAAGACTTATTGCTCTTATACTTTGCGCGGGAATGTTCCTTCTCTGCGGCTGCGCGGAGACGAAGCCGGAGATAGAACCGCCCGTGGACGGGTCCGGCGCCGAGCAGGCTGGACCCGAGCCCTCGACAGAGCCCTCAACAGAGCCCTCGACAGAGCCCTCAACAGAGCCCTCAACAGAGCCCGCCGACGACGGCGAGGTCACCGAGAAGACCTTTGACTTCGGCGAGGGGCTTACCGAGGACGGATTCTTTGATGGCATAAGGGCTCTCGACTGCGTCACCCTGCCCGACCTTGACGCGATCGAGATACCGGAGGACTGCGTGACTCCGAACAGGGAAGAGGTCGAGTACCAGATCGAAAACTCCGTGCTCGTAAACTACGGCGAGCCGGACTATGAGAAGACGGTTGAGGACGGCGATACCGTCAATATCGACTATGTCGGCAGCGTAGACGGCGTTGAGTTTGCCGGAGGCAGCACGAACGGAGAGGGAACGGACGTTACTATAGGCGTAACGAACTATATTGAAGGCTTCCTGCCTCAGCTCATCGGGCACAAGCCGGGCGAGAACTTCGATATCGACGTGACCTTCCCTGAGGATTACGGGAATACCGACCTTGCCGGCGCAGCGGCTGTTTTCAACATTACGATAAATTACGTGAAAAAAGCTCCGACAACCGTGACGGACGAGATGGCCGCAGACTTCGGCTTTGATTCCGCCGAGGCGCTGACAGCCGACGTTGAGGACTGGGTGCTCAATCAGTATCGCAGCAGATTTTTCTCCGAGCTCGTCGCCTCTGCCGAGTACGGCGATATCCCCGAGAGCCTGACTTCGTATATGGAGGACTATATCGTTAAGGAATACGAGATGAACTACGGCTACGATCTCTCCGGGGAGAGGGAGGAGTTTATAAGCTACTATGAGGCGAACGTCGCAACGATCGAGAGCATGGTGAAGGAGGCGATCTTCGCCCTCGCCCTCTGTGAAGAGCGCGGCGTAACGGTCGCGGACGAGGATGTGGTGACCTACGGCATGGCCTCTTACCTCGACAGGTACGGCGCTCCCTTTGTAAAGAATCAGCTGATGATATACCGCCTCGCACCTGATTTTGTGTTCGCAAGGCTCGAGACTGAGTGAGACCCTAAAAGCCTTCCCCTTAGGGGAAGGGGGACCGCGCGCAGCGCGGTGGATGAGGTTGCGCCGTCAATGCACCGCTTTGGAAATTCGGTACGACCTCATCAGTCGCTCCGCGACAGCTTCCCCGGAGGGGAAGCCTTCTAAATAGTTGTCCGCCTTCGGCGGACTCATAAAAAACGCCTGAGCGGTTTTCCGCTCAGGCGTTTTCATAATCTCTTACTCTTTGTCTATGGGAAGACCGGCTTCCTCGCGCTCGCGGA
>ONTN01000179.1 GCA_900320765.1 uncultured Eubacteriales bacterium | reverse complement strand
GGTCGCCGAGGAGGAGATCTGGGCAAATCTCGAGAACGTTATATATCACGCTGAGAGCGCCGTTAAAGAGAGCTACGACGTTGCCGCCTACCTTCTCTCCGGCCTCGTCCGCTCCTCGCCCGCGAAGGCTGTGCTTACCGGTCAGGGCTCCGACGAGTTCTTCTGCGGCTACGTCGGATATATGCTCGACCTCTTCCGCGGAATGCAGAAGGGCTCGATGAGCCCGGAGGAGCTTCGCTCCAACGAGCTATTATGGGGCGATCCCTATTTCCGCTATGAGCGTATCCACCCGGCTATCCGCAAGATACATACCGATATCTATTCCGAGGCTATGCGTCCAAGCATCCCCTCCTTCTCGGCCATCGATGAAAGCCCGATCGATGTAAAAAAGGTCGCCGGACTTTCGAGCCAGAAGCGCAGGAGCTATATCGACTACAAGCTCCGTCTTTCCGATCACCTGTTGGGAGAGCACGGAGACAGGATGATATTCTCCCACTCAGTCGAGGGGCGTCATCCCTTCCTCGATCCCGAGCTCATACAGTTTATAACCGAGATACCGGATAAATACAAGCTCAACGGCACAAACGAGAAGTACATTCTCAAAAAGGCCGGAGAGGGCATCGTGCCGCACGAGATCCTGAAGCGCCGCAAGTTCCCCTTCCAGGCGCCCGGTATGTCCGCCATGGTAAAGAAGCAGGCGAAGGGCATGGAGTATCTTGACGAGGCGCTTATAAAGAAGTACGGTATCTTCGATCCCGCCTTCATCTCTAAAATGAAAGCAGATTACTCTGAGGAGAATTTTAAGCTCATGGGAGCCTATGAGATCGACTATCTTATGATAGCCCTCACCGTCACCATGCTCTGCGAGACCTACGGTCTTTCCGTTTAAGTAAGCAGACGGCACCTATAAGAACACGCCTTACAGCGGTCCTTTCCGGTGCTTTTTGCCCCTTGTCGCTTGATGGGCGTCAGCCCATCTGCACTTCGCGGAACAAAAATCCCGCGAAAATTACTCGCTGTAAGGTGCCTTTCAGTTTTGACGGAGCAGTTTTTTGTCAAGGCGAGGAAGGCGCCGCAGACAATACTTTCGTATTATCAAGGCGGCTGACGCGGTCTTGGCGGAAAAATGCCCGTCAAAACCGTGCTCTTATAGGTGCCGCCTGCTTAAAAGGAGAAGAAATGGCAGAAACGAAATACTCCGCCCGTCCGGCCGGCTCGCACGCCAGGCGCAGGCGGAAAAACAGAGGCTCAGGCGGCTTAGTTGCAATAGCCGTTCTCTTCCTAATCGTCATCGCCCTCGTCGCCGTCTTTATTATAGTACGCTCCGGCGGCGAGATCGTATATAAGTCGAACGTCCTTGAGGCAGGCGACGTTACTCTGACGCCCGAGATGTTCCTGAAGGATGAAACGAAGGAGATTGCCTTCGACGAGGGCTTCGACCCCTCGGAGATCGATACGCGGACCCCCGGGACTTACGAGATAAAGCTCGTCTCCGGCCGGAGGCGATACACCTCCTCTCTCGTGATTCAGGACACCCTTCCCCCGAAGGCTTCGCCGCGCCCCGTTCAGACCTCGCTCGGAGTCGAGGTCAAGGCAGAGGAGCTTGTAAAGGATCTCAGCGACAACTCGTATATCTTCTCCGTGGCTTTTGAGAAAGCGCCCGATTTCAGCGTTCCGGGCGAGCAGAACGTGAGCATCGTTATCACAGACGCCGGCGGAAACAAAACCACCGTCGTTTCAGTTCTTACCGTGCTCGACGCCGGAGATGTCGTTCCGGTCGTAGGCCCCGGCGACGATCCCACGCCCGTCGCTGATACCGAGTCTCCCGTTATCTACGGTGTGCACGATATCACGTTATATGTCGGCGAGGGCATCAGCTATTTCTCCGGCGTTTACGCCGAGGATAATGCGGACGGCAGCGTGCAGGTCACAGTCGACGCGGACAGCGTAAACACTAAGGCTGCCGGAAAATATACGATCACCTACTACGCCACGGACTCGGCAGGAAACACCGCTTCAAAGACGGCGAAGGTCACCGTGCTCGTCCGCTCCGTTGAGGAAGAGACCGTGCGCGATCTGGCGGAGTCGGTGATAAAGCGCATTATCACCGACGATATGACGGGATATCAGAAGCTCTCCGCCATCTACAAGTGGGTACGCAATAACGTAGGCTGGTACGACTCCTCTGATAAGGACGACTGGGTCAAGGCCGCATATCAGGGTCTGCACGACGGAAAGGGCGACTGCTTCGTTTACCAGATGGTCTCGAAGGTGCTGCTCGACGCCGCCGGAATCGATAACAAGCTCATCGACACTCAGCCGCTGCGCTACCTGCACTGCTGGAATCTCGTAAATATAGGAGAGGGCTGGTATCACTTTGACACCACGCCGAGAAAGGGCGGCTTCGACGGCCTATATCTCGACGACGAGACCCTTTTGGCGTATTCGGAAACCCACTCCAATTCACATATCTACGACCATGAGAAATACCCCGACGTTGTGGTGACCCGGCCGTAATCATAAAACCCTTTTTAAGGACTTTTGCATATGAAAAAGCTTGGAATAATCGGCGGGCTCGGCCCAATGGCGACTGTCAGCTTTATGCGCAGGATAATCGACATGACCGAAGCCGCCACCGACCAGGAGCATATGGAGATATA
>ONTN01000031.1 GCA_900320765.1 uncultured Eubacteriales bacterium | reverse complement strand
TCTCGCTCGTGTCCAGTAAATATAATCCGTTTATTTACTTCAGGTTTTGAGGGGAGGAGAGAAGACTATGAAAAAATCGTTTAAGCTCCTCTATACCGTCCTGTTTTTCCTCGTCTGCTGCTTGCCCGCACTTCTGATGCCGTTTTTTAAGAATGACGCGAGCATTGAGAAGAGGGAGCTTACGGAGTTCCCGGAGTATATTTCGGAGGGAAAACTGAATCTTCAGTTCTCCGACCAGTTTGAATCTTGGTTCAATGACCATCTGCCCCTCAGATCGCAGCTGCTTTCTGCTTCGAACTACCTGAACGGCGAGCTTATGCACGCGCAGACCTCGAACGTAATAGTGGGCAAGGAGGGCTGGCTCTTCTTTGCCAGCGAGGCCGCTGACTATATGGATACTAACGCCCTGACGGACAGCCAGGTCCGCGCCGTGGCCGTGACCCTCTCGCTTATTGAAGAGCACGTTGAGAGAGCGGGAGGCCGATTCACCTTCGTCCCGATGCCGAATAAATCTTCGGTCTACGGCGAGTATATGCCGGCACAGTATCACGGAGCCGATGAGAATAACCTCACGAGGATAAGCGACATACTGAGGGAGTACGGAGTTAACTTTACGGATATGCTCTCCGTACTTTCCGGGAATAAGGACAGGGGGCTATATCACAGGCGCGATTCCCATTGGAACTATATGGGCGCGCTTATCGGCTATGAGGCGATAATGGACAGCCTCGGAAAAGGCCACCCGACGTATTCAAACGCCGATTACCCGACAGAAAAGACCTGGCGCGGCGACCTCGACAAGCTGCTTTATCCCGCCGGGGGAGTGATGGACTATCAGTACAGCCTTGATATAAGCCACTCAAAATTCGTCTTTATAAGACCGATGGGGGTTGGCGACGCACAAGCCCAGCTTGAGAACTTTATGAGCGACAGAGAGGATCACGACGACCTCTTCTCCACGAAGAATAAGGAACTGAGCGACGGGAGCAGCCTGTATATGGCTCGCGACTCCTTCGGTCGGGCTCTGCTGCCGTTTATGATCGACTCATACGAAACCGCGACCTTCAGACGCACCGACTGCCCTGACCTGATGAACATTCCCGAGGGAACAGACGTCGTTTATGAGATAGCCGAGCGCAATCTCTCGCGGGTCATATCCACAGCTCCATTTATGTACGCGCCGGAGAGAGCGGGCGTATCGTCCTCCGGCCTTGTGGACGGAGGCTCACTAGATCCGGTCGTTGAAGCGACGGGCTACGGTGTGAGGATTTACGGAGCCTTCCCGGAGGAAGCCGAGCTCGGCGACGGAAGGGTGTATATCCAGCTTGAGCGCGAGGGCGAACGCCTCGTTTTCGAGGCGTTTCCGATATATGAGTCAAAGCTCCTTGAGGGCGAGGGAACGAAGGGCTATTCAGCCATACTCTCAAACGAGCTCGAGCTTTCCGGCAGCTACAGCCTTACGGTAATATCCGGCGGGAAAGCTTACTCCTGCCCGAACGCGGACATTTGATTCTGTATTTCAGCTCTTATGAGCTTGAAAGAAATAATAATTGAAAGAAGGAACAAAAAATGAAAAAGTACTTAATGATCATTGTTTCTGTATTGCTGCTCATTGCAATCGCCGCCGGCTGCGCGGGCAATACCCCTGCGGATAAGCCGGAGGAGAAGACCGATACCGACGTCACGACCGAGGGAATGTATATCGTTCTGAACGGAACTAAGGTAGGAATCGGAATGACCTACGCGGATATTAAGGACGGCCTCGGCACAGAGACTCAGCCGGAGGACGTTATCCTTCCCTGCGACGAAGGCGATTCGTTCAGAAACGTTATGCATCACTATGAAGGCGCCACCATCACGGAGAACAGGGACGGCAAGGTGTGCGAGATCGAAGTCAGCGATCTGCATGGCAATACCGACAACGTGACCCTGATGGGAAAGGTTAAGATCGGAGATAAGACCGAGGACGCCGTGGCTGCTCTCGGCGAGCCTGACAACTGGCCCACGCCCGAGGACGACTATTCCCTTATATATAAATACGACAACTGCTTCGTTTACGTTTTCCTCGATCCCGACACGAATAAAGCGACCGTATCCGGAATCAACTTCATGGGCTTTTGATGCCCTGAGCATTTAGCCCTTTCTGCCCCGCCAAAGCGGGGCAGTTTTTTTAAAAACACGCGAAGAATGGAGAAAGGAAGAATACGATGAAAAAATGTTTCCGAATCATTCTTGCGGCGCTTCTCGCGGTCGCGCTTCTTGCCGGATGCACCGAAAAGACGCCCGCGCCCGAGCCTCAGGATACGGAAGTGACTGAGCCTCAGCCCGCAGAGGAAAACCCGCCCGCGGAGGAGATTACGCCTGAGGAGGAGAAGCCGCCTGTCGAAGATCCTCAGCCCGTTAACGACTATGAGTTTAATTATCTTCTCGGCGATACCGGCCTTATCCTGACGGAGTACCGCGGAAGCGAGGAGAGCCCCGTTATCCCCGACGAGATCGGCGGAACGCCGGTTACAGAGATAGGCGAGAGCTGCTTCAGAGGCAAGGTGTGCCTTAAGAAGGTCACCGTTCCCGAGGGGATAACCCGCATCGGCGACTACGCCTTTGAGGCCGCCTCCGCGCTCAGGAAGATATACCTCCCCGACTCCCTTCGCGAGATAGGCGACGGGGCCTTCTCAGGCTGCGGAAATCTGAGCCTTGTTGATCTTCAGAACGGGGTAGAACGGATAGGAGAGGGAGCTTTCCTCTATTGCACCTCGCTCGTCAGCATTGAGCTCTCCGAGCCGCTCGAGGCTTTAGGCAGCTTTGCCTTCGCCGGCTGCACGGACCTTGCAAGCGTAAAGTTTATGGGCAATAAGCTCACGGAGATACCCGACCGCGCGTTTTACGGCTGCTCAAGCCTTAAAAAGCTGATACTGCCGACCTCAGTAAAGTCCGTCGGAAAGCGGGCGTTTTTCGACTGCGCCAGAATCGAAAACCTCTATTTTGCCGAAAGGATCGAAAAGTTAGGGGAATACGCCTTTGGCGGATGCGAACGCCTTGCAAGCATAGATATTGACTGCGAGACCGTCAGCAAGGGAGAGTTCTCCGGCTGCTCCTCTCTTGGCTACTTCTCCCTGCGCGATGGGGCTGTTAGTATAAGAGAGGAAGCCTTCGCAAATTCCGGGATCACCGACGTTTCAATACCGGGCACCGTGACCGATATCGCCGAGGGAGCGTTTTTCAATTCTGCTGTGAAATCAGTCTACCTTGACGAGGAGAACAAAAGCTACGCGATGATCGACGGCTCGCTTTATACGGGCGACGGGAAAACGCTTATAAAGTATTTCCCCGCTGACCCATACGCCGAGGAGCCGCAGACCGAGTTTACCGCTGCCGACGGAGTGGAGATAATCGCGTCCTATGCCTTTGACGCGAGCGGGCTCAGCCGGATAGTCCTTCCCGAGACCGTTAAAGAGGTCAGGGCTTACGCCTTCATAAATACTAATCTTGAGAGCGTTGAGATACCGGAGAGCGCGTCCGTCGATCCCGAGGCCTTCCCGTCGTACGATGAGGGGGAATACGTGCCCGAGGAGGAGAGAGAGGAGACCGTGCCCGAAACTCTCGGCTCTATCGCTGGAGACAAGAGCATTTTCCGCGAGGAGGACTATTCAAGCTTCCGCGAGGTCACAAACGCGGAGTTTGACGACTGGTGCGATGAATACCTCGCCTACAACGTGGCTATGGGCAACCCGATCACCACCGACCTGATACCCTATACGATGATGTATAAGGGCGAGGTGATACCGCACTTTATGGGAATGACCGCCGTTCAGAACCGCGACCCGGGAATGTGGGCAGAGGCCGTGAGCTACTTCGGCGACGATTTTGAAGAGACGTATATTATGATGAACCACGGCCTTTTTGCCGAGCTGGAGCGCGGCAGAATGAAGGACGACCTGATACTCTACAGCGGCCTGTACGACAGCCAGGTAATGGCAGCCGCGGGAACTGATGAAATGCCGACGGATGAAGAGCTCGTCGCCGCAATCGGCACGGAGTTTACCGATCCCGTGATGATCAGCACTACCACCGACCCGGCCGTCGCCTGCGGCTTCGGAGATACGCTCTTCATCATCTACGCCTCTCACGACGCGGTCGAGGCTCACGGTGCTCTGTGCATGGAGGCGGCCGCCCGCTCAAGCGAGAAGGAGATACTGATGAACGCGAACGCAAGATACCGCGTGCTCGACGTGGGATACTTCTCCGTGGAAACGGAAGATCCCTGGGAGGGAACCACGGTAACGCTCTACCGCAGGTACATAAAGGTCGAGCTTTTGGGCTAAGCCCTTGAATATAATAAAAGCGAAAATCCTGTCACGAAAGTGACAGGATTTTCGCTTTGGCACCCTCGACGCGATTCGAACGCGTGGCCTTTCGCTTAGGAGGCGAACGCTCTATCCTGCTGAGCTACGAGGGCTTGTGCAAATGGCATTTTACCGCATTATAGGCGCTATGTCAAGAAAGTTTTAAAAAAATAAAAAATAGGTCTTGCTTTTTATGTTCATTAGTGGTATTATACCTAAGCTACATCGAAATGCGCCTGTAGCTCAGCTGGATAGAGTGCGCGGCTACGAACCGCGAGACCGGGGGTTCGAGTCCCTCCAGGCGTGCCAAATAACCCGCAGCGTCAAAAGATGCTGCGGGTTATTTGCGTTATTATACCACAAAATCGTCCTCGACTGCCCGTTTGAGCTCCCAGAGGTGCACCGATGCGTCGCCCTCGATCCTTAGCCTGTCCTCGCCCTTCGCCGGAAAGATGCGGGAGGAAAAGACGGCGTCGCCGTCGTTTACGAATATCTCGACCGAGCTGCGGTCGATGAAGATGCGAAGGTGGAAGAGACCCTTCGGGAGAATGCGCGTGCGCTGCTCTCCCTCGGCGATATTGAAGCGGCGCTTGAGACCCGAGCGGTCAACGGTGATCGACTTTGCGCCGTCGTCGTATGCTATCACGAGCCCGCCGGAGCCGTCCGCTTCTGCGAACAAACACAGGGTGAGATCTCCGCCACGGCTGATTAGCTCCATCTCGCAAACGCGGGGCAGAATATCTGTGGACTCAAGATCGAGCTTTTTTCCGCGCAGGGAGCGCAGCGCGTCAAGCGGCTGCTGGATGAGCCTGCGGTCTCTTACCCGCAGCTCACGGGGGAGAGTGAGGCAGCCGGACCAGTCCTCCTCATCGGTGGGGTACTCCGCGTCGGGCAGACCCATCCAAGCGACAAGGGTCGCCTTAGTCTGATCGTCCGGATTTGCGGCGCACTCGGCGGCGTATGAGTCGAAGCCGAAATCGAGCACGTGGAAGCTCGTGTTATCCGGCAGAAAGGTGAGGCGTTCCCAGTCCATATGCCCTAAAAGATACCCGTTATGGTGCACCGTGCCGCCTCGGCCGGGAAGCATAAGGTGCTGGGGGCAGAAGAGGAGAACGTCGTAGCCGCTTATCGTCTCGATAGAGGGGCACTCCCACATATCTCCGAAGTCCTCAAAGCCCGGTACCTTGAGCTCACCGGCAAAGCTCCAGCCCTCGGCGGGCGACTCGGAGCTGTATATTATCACGCGCCCCTTTTTATCAAGGGTCTGTGCGCCGAGCACGATATAGTATTTTCCGGTTTCTTTTCTGTAGATTATCTTCGGATCGCGCTGGTGCTCGGTGTAGCCCGGATTGGGCCCATAGAGCGGCGGAAGCTTCTGAGCCGTCCCGTCGTCCTTCAGCCGGACAAGGCAGGTGTAGGACTTTCGCGTCCAGTCCTCGTCTCTGTGATTTCCGGTGTAGTAGAGATATACCGAATCCCCGGCGGGCAGAGCGGAGCCTGAGTACGCGCCCTTGTTGTCAAACTCTGTGTCCGGTCTTATACATGCGCCGAGGTTTTTCCAGGTGACGAGATCCTCGGAAACGGTATGATACCAGTATTTAAGCCCGTGGACTGCACCCCAGGGGCACCACTGGTAGAAAAGATGCCAGAGCCCGTTGTGGAAAACGAAGCCGTTGGGATCGTTCAAAAGACCTGTGACGCTCTGAATGTGATACTGCTGGCGGTAGTCAGACTGTGCGGTGCGCTCGTGGAGGGGGCGTATCTCCTCGGCGCTTTTTAAAACGCGGTAGCGCTCTTCCTTAGTCCATGCTCTCACGGCTCTGCTCCTCCTCTGATTTTGATACTGAAAGTATAGCAGAGAACCGGGAGGTTGAAAAGGGGTCTATTGTATTATTCCGCCGCCGATAATAAAGCCGTCCTCATCATAAAATACGGCGGACTGACCCGGGGCGGGAGCCCTCACGGGCGAGGAGAAGGAGAGCCTTGCGGCGTCCTCTTCCTCATAGGATAGTACCGCGCTCTGAGCCTCGTGGTGATAGCGTATTTTTGCCGTACAGGGCAGAGCTTCCCCGCATCTAAGCTGCGCTATGCTCATAAAGCTCAGATCGCGGCAAATAACCCCGGAAACGAAAAGCGACTCTGCGCCTCCGATCACAATTTCGTTCGTCTCCGCTCTGATCTCCTTCACAAAGGCGGGATAGCCCAAGGCGAGGCCAAGCCCCTTGCGCTGACCCACGGTGTAGCGGAAAATTCCCTGATGCGTGCCGAGAACGCGGCCGTCCTCGTCTACGAAGCGCCCCTCACCCGGAAAGCTATCCGGCGCTCGGCTTTTAACGAGGTCTGCGTAGCTTCCCTCCGATACGAAGCAGACCTCCTGAGAGTCCGGTATACTTGCCGAAGGGAGCCCGGCGTCGCGCGCTATCTCGCGCACCTCGGCCTTAGTAAGTCCGCCGAGCGGGAGAACGGTCCTCGAGAGCTCTGCCTGAGTAAGGCGGTAGAGCATATAGCTCTGATCCTTTTTCGTGTCCGCCGCCGTTCTGACGGCGTACCGCCCGTTTTCAAGGCGCGTGACGGAGGCAAAGTGACCCGTGGAGACAGCGTCCGCGCCTAAAATATCCGCAGCGTAGAGCATCCACTCCCACTTGATATCGCGGTTGCAGATAACGCAGGGGTTCGGGGTAAGGCCGCGAAGATAGCTCTCGATAAACGGAGTCTCAATCTTCTCTCTGAATGCGGAAGCGCAGTTTATAACGCGGTACGGAATGTCAAGCGCCCGCGCCGACTCCCTCGCCGAGTCTATCGCGCAGCAGCGGCTCCCGCCGCTCTCCCAGGTGCGGAGGGTCACCCCGATAACGTCGTGGCCTGCCTTCTTTAGAAGGCAGGCCGCAACGGAGCTGTCAACGCCTCCGGAGAGGCCGACTATAACTTTCACGCTTCTGTGAAGAGGGGGGTGGAGTAGTAGCGGTCGCCGCTGTCGGGGAGGAGGGCGACGATGGTCTTGCCCTTGTTCTCCTCGAGCTTCGCAAGCTCGATGGCGGCGTAGAGGGCGGCGCCGGAGGAGATGCCGACGGAGATGCCCTCCTTCCTCGCGAGCTTTTTCGCGGTGGCAAAGGCGTCCGCGCCCTGAACGGGGAATACGCTGTCGTATATCTTCGTGTTCAGCACGTCGGGCACGAAGCCCGCGCCGATGCCCTGTATCTTATGCGGGCCTGCGTGCCCCTCGGAGAGAACGGGAGAGTCGGAGGGCTCGACGGCGACTACCTTGATATCGGGATTCTGCTCCTTTAAATATTCGCCCGTGCCGGTAACGGTGCCGCCCGTGCCTACTCCGGCGACGAAGATATCTACCTTCCCGTCGGTATCGCGCCAGATCTCCGGACCGGTGGTTGCCTTGTGTATGGCGGGATTCGCGGGGTTAACGAACTGGCCGGGAATGAAGCTCGAGGGTATTTCCTTTGCGAGCTCCTCGGCCTTTGCAATGGCTCCCTTCATGCCCTTTGCGCCCTCGGTGAGGACGAGCTCGGCGCCGTAGGCCTTGAGGATGTTCCTGCGCTCAACGCTCATCGTCTCGGGCATAGTGAGTATGATGCGGTAGCCCTTCGCCGCGGCTATGGCGGCAAGGCCGATGCCGGTGTTTCCGGAGGTGGGCTCGATTATAACGGAGCCGGGCTTGAGAAGCCCCTTCGCCTCTGCGTCCTCTATCATCGCCTTCGCGATCCTGTCCTTTACGCTTCCGGCAGGGTTGAAATACTCGAGCTTAACGAGAACGGTCGCCTCGAGACCGAGCTCCTTTTCAAGATTGACCGGCTCAACGAGCGGGGTATTTCCGATAAGACCGAGGGTTCCCTTATATACGTTTGACATTTTTATTTCCTTCTTTCAAATCATTTTACGGCGGCAAAGCCGTTTTCAAGGTCTGCTATGATATCGTCGATGTGCTCGGTGCCGATTGAGAGGCGAATCGTGTTCTGCTTGATGCCCTGATCCAGAAGCTCCTCCTCGGAGAGCTGGGAGTGGGTCGTGGAGGCGGGGTGGATAACGAGGCTCTTAACGTCGGCCACGTTTGCTAAGAGTGAGAAGATCTTGAGGTTATCGATAAAAGCCCAGGCCTCCTTCTGCCCGCCCTTAATTTCAAAGGTGAATATCGAAGCGCCGCCGTTCGGGAAGTACTTCTCATAGAGAGCGTGGTCGGGGTGATCGGGCAGGGAGGGATGGTTGACCTTTTCAACGAGCGGGTGGGAGCTGAGGTATTCAACGACCTTCTTCGTGTTCTCAGCGTGGCGCTCGAGCCTGAGCGAGAGGGTCTCTACGCCCTGAAGAAGCAGGAAGGCGTTGAAGGGGGATATAGAAGCTCCCGTATCGCGGAGGAGTATGGCGCGGATATAGGTTACGAAGGCGGCGGGGCCGACTGCGTCGTAGAAGGATACTCCGTGATAGCTGGGGTTGGGGGCGGCTATGTTGGGGTACTTTCCGCTCGCGCTCCAGTCAAATTTCCCGGACTCTACTATCACTCCGCCGAGGGTAGTGCCGTGACCTCCCAAAAACTTCGTCGCGGAGTGGACTACGATATCGGCCCCGTGCTCTATCGGGCGAATGAGGTAGGGGGTGCCGAAGGTGTTGTCTATCACGAGGGGGAGGCCGTGCTTGTGGGCTATCGCGGCTATCGCGTCGATATCGGGAATGTCGCTGTTCGGATTTCCGAGGGTCTCGAGATATATCGCCCTTGTGTTCTCCTGTATCGCTGCCTCGACCTCATTTAGATCGTGGGCGTCGACGAAGGTCGTCGTGACTCCGTACTGGGGGAGAGTGTGGGAGAGGAGGTTGTAGCTTCCGCCGTAGATCGTCTTCTGCGCCACGATGTGGCCGCCGTTTGCCGCAAGCGCCTCTATAGTATATGTGATGGCGGCGGCTCCGGATGCTACGGCGAGAGCCGCGCTTCCGCCCTCGAGGGCTGCGACCCTCTTTTCAAAAACGTCCTGAGTGGAGTTCGTAAGTCTTCCGTATATGTTGCCGGCGTCGGCAAGGCGGAAGCGGTCGGCGGCGTGCTTGCTGTTATGGAATACGTAAGAGGTGGTCTGATAGATGGGGACCGCGCGGGAGTCGGTTGCGGAATCGGCCTGCTCCTGGCCTACGTGAAGCTGAAGGGTCTCGAATTTATAGCTGCTCATTTTTATTATCTCCTTTGATTTTTAAGTGTTTTTGCGCCGGACAAAAAGAAAGCCGGGGGCTTTCTCATAAAAGCTCCCGGGCATATGGGGGAATGCGGTAAGTTAATTACATCGCACCGATCTGAGGCGCGCCGACGCACAGCCGAACGCCCCAGCCATATAGTATGCCCGGGAGATAAGCATTCGACAACACATAACGCCGCTGTAGCTTGCGCTCGAAGTTCTAAGCATCGGTTTCGCCTCCTCGTAATCTTTATGGAAACGCTGATTAAATGCCGCTTCGGCACCTTGCGGTCTTTTTCCGCCGCAGCTTTGTCTCCAAATCTTGGAATACACAAAGTATTCCTGCGATTTCTCGCCTTCGCTGCGACGAAAAAAACCTCGCAATTTGCTCTCGCGGAATTAATCATCGTTTCCATTTTCGTTTCGTTCGTGTGAACGTGGCCATTATAACAGCATAAACCTACTATGTCAATAGGTGATTTAAGAATTTTTCTTTTTTTCGTAATCCTCGAGGGCGGAGCGTATAGCCTCCTCCGCGAGAACGGAGCAGTGCATCTTGTAATCGGGCAGCCCGTCAAGGGCTTCAGCGACGGCCTTGTTCGTGAGCTTCATCGCGTCGGCCACGGGCTTTCCCTTAATAAGCTCGGTCGCCATGGAGCTTGAGGCTATCGCGCTGCCGCAGCCGAAGGTCTCGAACTTAACGTCCTTTATGACCTAAGATACATCTTCATTATATCGCCGCATTTCGCGTTTCCGACCTCGCCGACTCCGTCCGCGTCCTCGATAACGCCGACATTGCGGGGATTGCGGAAATGGTCCATGACCTTTTCGCTGTAAAGTGCCATTTTATTGCCTCCTACTTATAATTATATGCCTTAAAGAATAAACTGTTTCTTGCCGGAGCAGAGGTCGCGCCATATCGGCGAGAAGCCGCGCAGGTAATCTACGACCTCTTTGACCGAGCTTACGATATAGTCGACGTCCTCGTCTGAAATCGTCTCGTCGATGGTAAGACGCAGAGAGCCGTGCGCCACGTCGTGCACTCTGCCGATTGCAAGAAGAACGTGGCTCGGGTCGAGGGAGCCAGAGGTGCAGGCGCTGCCGGAAGAGGCGCAGATGCCCTTGTCGTCCAAAAGCAGCAGCAGGGATTCGCCCTCGATGCCCTCAAAGCAAAAGCTGACGTTGCCGGGAAGCCGCTTCGCCGCGTCGCCGTTAAGTGCGGAGTGTGATATTTCCGAAAGGCCCTTTATGAGCCTGTCGCGCTTTTCTGTAATAACCGCCGAGCTTTCGTCCATCTTCGCAGCAGCCTCGCGAAGTGCGGCCGCCATGGCGGCTATCCCGGGTACGTTCTCCGTCCCCGCGCGCCTTCCGCGCTCCTGAGCTCCGCCCTCGATAAGGCTTATTAGGCGAATGCCGCGTCGAGCGTAAAGGAAGCCGACGCCCTTCGGCCCGTGGAACTTGTGCGCGGAGGAGGAGAGAAGGTCGATATTGTCCTCAACTACGTTTACGGGGATGTGTCCCACCGCCTGAACCGCGTCCGTGTGAAGCAGGGCCTGGGAGCCCGCTGCTTTCAGCATGGCAGAGACGCCGGCAATGTCTGTAACGGCACCGGTCTCGTTGTTGACCAGCATGAGGGAGACGAGGATCGTATCCTCCCGCAGTGCTTCGCGGACTGCATCCACCGAAACCGCCCCGGAGGGTCCGGGCTTCAGACGGGTGACCTCAAAACCGCGCTCCTCCAGCAGGTCGAGGCTGCGGCGAACGGCGTCATGTTCGGCCACTGAGCTGATGATATGATTCCCCCTGCGCTTCATGCTCTCGGCACCGGAGAGCAGAGCCCAGTTGTCGCTCTCGGACCCGCAGGAAGTGAAAATCAGCTCTGCAGGGGTGCAGCCCAGTGCCGATGCGACCGAAGCTCGGGAGCGGTCAAGAAGCTTTTTGGCTTCCCGGCCGACGGTGTGGGTAGAGCTCGGGTTTCCGAAGTCCTGCGTCATAGCGGAAAGCGCAGCCTGCGCGGCCTCCGGGCAGACCTGCGTGGTGGCGGAATTATCCAGATAGTGCATGATCGGTATCTCCATTCAAGATTCTCCGAGCATTGTAGCATCTTGACCTGCGTCTGGCAAGAAAGAAATCACGGATCTGATTCTTGACCTCGAGGCGGCAGAGTAGTAAGATGGCTTTCAGATTTTATTTTACAGAGCTTATTTCGGAAACAAGGAGCAAATCATATGCAATTCTTTATGCCGACGGAACTGATCACGGGAGAACACTGCGTTGCAGAGAACGCGAAGAAACTGGCCCGCTACGGAAAGCGCTGCCTGATTGTTACCGGAGGAAGCGCAGCGGCGCGCTCCGGGGCACTGCAGGATGTCGAAGATGCGCTCTGCTCACAGGGGATCTCCTTCACGCATTATGCCGGGATCGAATCGAACCCGACCCTTGTCTCCTGTCAGGAAGGAGGCCGACTGGCCCATGAAGCGGGTGCGGAATTTGTGCTTGTAATCGGGGGCGGCTCTCCACTGGACGCAGCGAAGGCCGTCAGTGTTTTCGCGGCGAATCCCGGGATGACGGAAGAGGTCTTCTATTCCGCAAAGTGGGACCATGCGCCGCTGCCCATCGTGCTGATCGGCACGACAGCCGGAACCGGCAGCGAGGTTACCTCCGTCTCGGTCCT
>ONTN01000158.1:954-4356 GCA_900320765.1 uncultured Eubacteriales bacterium | reverse complement strand
ATCGGAAGAACAAGATGCTGAAGGAAGAGGCGGAGAAACGGCTGCATGCCATCCGTGAGTTTACGGAGCTTGGAAACGTTCTAAGGATAAGGTTTACCGATAAAAACGGGAAAAAGTTTACCTTTTCCAAAAGAGAATGCGCAACTATCCTCGGCCTCAGATCGCAGAGGTACACGATAAACGGCGCCGTTCCCGCGCTTAATACGTACTATATTAACCCCACCGGGGAGGGCGTTCCCGGCCTCAGCGGTCTTTATGCCGCCGGAGCAGGAGGAACTGACAAGCTCGGAAGCAGCGACCTTTACGCGATAAGCGGAAAGGGAGAGGTTACAAAGCTTGGCGGCGAGACCTCAGCCACGCTTACGGGCGACTCCTTCGTTATCACAGGCACCGGCTGGGGGCACAATGTCGGTATGAGCCAATGGGGAGCGTACTCGATGGCGAAATATCATAACAAGACCTATAAAGAGATACTTACGTTCTACTATCAGGGGACGGAGATAGTCTATTCCGTCTATCCAAAACAAAGTAAGGAGAATACCTGATCTGATGAAAACCTCGGATTTTTACTATGATCTGCCGCAGGAGCTGATCGCGCAGACGCCATCCGAGCGCCGCGACGGTTCAAGGCTCATGCTGCTTGATAAAACTACCGGAGAGATAGGACATAAGCATTTTTACGATCTCGCTGATGAGCTGAATGCCGGCGACTGCCTCGTGATGAACGATTCCCGCGTCCTTCCGGCGCGACTGTTCGGCAACAGACTTACAGGCGGCGCGGTCGAGGTGCTGCTCCTGAAGGACAAGGGCGACTCGGTTTGGGAGTGCCTTACAAGACCCGGAAGAAAGACAAGACCGGGTACCGAGCTCACCTTTGGCGACGGGGAGCTGAAGGCGGAGGTCGTCGGCGAGGCCGAGGGCGGAAATAAGCTTATAAAGTTTCAGTACGAAGGAATATTTATTGAAAAGCTTGAAAAGCTCGGCAGAATGCCTCTTCCGCCTTATATCCACGAGGAGCTTCAGGATTCTGAGAGATATCAGACGGTGTACTCCCGTGAGCTCGGCTCGGCCGCCGCGCCGACTGCCGGACTTCACTTTACCCCGGAGCTTCTAAAAAAGCTTGAGGATAAGGGAGTACGCCTCGCGTACCTGACCCTGCACGTGGGACTCGGGACCTTCCGCCCGGTAAAGGAGGAGGACATCGAAGCTCACGAGATGCACTCCGAATTCTGCATCGTTCCGGAGGAGACGGCGAAGGCCGTAAACGAAACGAAGAAGAACGGAGGACGGATCATCGCCGTTGGTACGACCTCCTGCCGCACGCTCGAATCCGCGACGGGGGAGGACGGAGTGCTGAAGCCGTGGAGCGGGTGGACGGATATCTTTATCTATCCTGGCTACAAGTTCAAGTGCATCGACGCCCTTGTCACTAACTTCCACCTTCCGGAGAGCACGCTTATAATGCTCGTCTCAGCTCTTGCCGGAAGAGAGCACGTGCTAAACGCTTATGCTGAGGCCGTAAGGGAAAAATACCGCTTCTTCTCGTTCGGTGACGCCATGTTCATTTCGTGAGGTCTTCTATGTTTTTAATAAAAAAGACAGAGGGAAAAGCCCGGAGAGGCGAATTTACTACCCCGCACGGTTTGGTGCAGACTCCGGTTTTTATGAACGTCGGAACTCAGGCAGCGATAAAGGGCGGACTATCCGCCGACGATATCAAGGGGCTTAAGTGCCAGATTGAGCTCTCAAACACCTATCACCTGCATCTTCGCCCGGGCGACAAGCTCGTTCGTGAGATGGGCGGACTGCACAGATTTATGAGATGGGACGGGCCAATACTGACCGACTCAGGCGGTTTTCAGATTTTTTCGCTTGCCAAGCTTCGCAAGATAACCGAGGAGGGCACGACCTTCTCCTCGCATATCGACGGACGAAAAATTTTTATGGGCCCGGAGGAGAGTATAAGGATACAATCAAACCTCGGCTCGGATATCGCAATGGCCTTTGACGAGTGCGTCGGGATACCTGCGGAGTATGATTATGTGAAAAAATCCGCCGACAGGACGTACCGCTGGCTCCTCCGCTGCAAGGATGAGCTTGAGAAGCTGAACGCAGAGGAGGGGACGGTAAATCCCGGGCAAATGCTATTCGGCATAAATCAGGGAGCGACATATAAGGATATCAGGATCGACCATATGAAGAGGATAGCAGAGCTCGGCCTTCCCGGCTATGCTATCGGCGGCCTCGCCGTTGGAGAGACGACGCAGGAGATGTACGACACTATTGAGGCGGTGAATGAGTACGCTCCGGCGGATAAGCCGAGGTATCTTATGGGCGTCGGCACTCCGTCGAATATTATCGAGGGAGTATGGCGCGGGATAGACTTTTTCGACTGCGTAATGCCCGCGAGAAACGGAAGGCACGGGCACCTGTTTACCTGGAACGGCGTAATTAATATAAAAAACGAAAAGTACGCCAGAGATCCCTCGCCCATAGACGAAGTCTGCGACTGCCCCGTCTGCAGAAGGTATTCCCGCTCTTATATCCGCCATCTGTTCGCTTCAGGCGAGATGCTCGGGCTGCGGCTTGCCGTTATGCATAATCTGTATTTTTATAACGATCTGACAGAAAAGATAAGGTGCGCTCTCGACAACGGAACCTTCTCGGAATTCCGAAGCGAATACTCTGAGAGACTTTCAAAAAGAATATAAAAAAATCCCCCGCCGAGGCGGGGGATAATCTTAAAAGGTCACTCGCAGGAGATCGAAGATGACACCGACGAGAGTACCGCAGATGTAGAGCGCGGCGAGGATCCTGAAATTCAGCTTCAAATGCTCCTTGTTAGCGCGGAAGAGCACCAAAAGGCCGACGCCTGCACCGACGAGCAGACCGGACATCAGGGCGCCTGCAGTCAAGGCTCCGCCGAGATATAGCTCGGTGACGATAACGGAGGCCGCGCAGTTCGGAATGAGACCGACAAGGCCGGTGATAAGTGAGCCGATGACCGGCTTGCTGATTACGAGAGTCTTCAGCACGTCTTCGCCGATGAAGAAGATCGCCGCGTTAAGAGCGAGAGTGGCGATAAGAATAAAGGCCGCGATCTTTAGAGTGTGTATCACAGCGGAGATAACGACTCCGTGCTTTTCGCATTCGCAGTGCTCATCGACGCACATATCATGGATTCGCACGTCCGCCTTTTCGCGGAACAGACCGCGAAACAGCTTGTCGATAATAAAGCCGAACAGTACGCCGAACAGGAACTTGCAGGCCAAAACCTTAAGCAATAGTGTTATCGGAGCGGATTCGGAAATAAAGATGGGTATCATCTCATCTGAGGTAGATAGATAGACCGAGATAAGGGTTCCGGCAGAAATTAGCTTCATAGCGTACAGATTTGAGGCC
>ONTN01000158.1:0-923 GCA_900320765.1 uncultured Eubacteriales bacterium | reverse complement strand
CCGAGGCCGAAAAACCGCATTGAGGCACGATGCCGACTGCGGAGCCGATCAGAGGGCCCCAGGCGCCTGCCTTTCTTACGAATTCGGCTGTCTGCCGCTTGCTTTTGTGCTCGATAAGCTCCAGTATTAAGTATGTGACGAAGAGGAAGGGCAGCAGCTTTACAAGGTCAAGAAGAGCGTCTGCGACAACCTCATCGAGAAATTCTTCGAACATAAAAATCACCTATTATTGAAAATCCATTAAATTTTAGCATAAAAGCGTTTTATTCGCAACACTATTTATTTTGGCATTTGTAATAAAAAAGGGAGCGCAAAATGGCAGAACTTGGTACTGACGTCAGGTATATAAAGGGAATAGGAGAGCAGCGGGCGCTCAGCCTCAATAAGCTCGGGATATACACGCTGAGAGATCTCGTGACCTATTTTCCACGCGCATACGATGACAGAAGCGTAATAAAGCCCATATCTGACGTCACCTTCGGGGAAAACGTCTGCGTTTCCGCGACGGTCGCGACACAGCCGGCTCTTTCGCATATTAGAAAAGGGCTCGATATCGTAAGGCTGCGGGCTGTTGATGAAAAGAGCGCGATAAGCATTACCTTTTTTAATCAGAGCTACGTAAAAAACCAGCTTCAGCCGGGAGAGTCTTATATTTTTTACGGCAGGATCGGCGGCAGGATCGGAATGCCGGAGATGACAAACCCGGTCTTTGAGCCGGAGGATCGCGAAAGGACGCGCACCGGAAGAATAGTGCCGATCTACAGGCTTACTGCGGGAATATCTCAGAACGTTCTTGCTAACGCGATAAGGCGGGGGCTCGAGGCTTGCGGGGACCTGCTGCCTGATCCATTGCCGCCGTCGGTACAGGAGAGGTATGAGCTCGCTCAGTCGCGCTATTCCTATGAGAACGTACACTTTCCGAA
>ONTN01000118.1 GCA_900320765.1 uncultured Eubacteriales bacterium | reverse complement strand
TTCTGAAAAGCTTTACCGGCAGGCGGGAGATAAAGAGCATCGCCGCGATGCCCAAAACAGCAAAGATAAACTGGCGTCCGAAATAATATGTCGGGCTTTTGTTATCGTAATAGGCGTTCGCAAAGCTCGCGGAGAGCACGGTTATAACGCCTATGACGAGGATGACGAGGACGAGTAGGAAAAACGGCATATCCATCGGGCCGCGCTTAAGCTTGATATCCTCTTCCCCGGCGTCTATGTCCGGGAGCCTGCCGCCGGTGTATTCGGTTTTATCGTTATCGTACCGCGCCATACGGCGGCCTCCTTTAAAGCTATTTTAATTAAATCAGTTTGATCAAACGCCGGGGCGCTGCCACACGCCGAAGAAGGTAAGTATGGCAAAGCAGGCGCTGATCGCGGTGAACACGGTGAATATCCTTCTCTCGCCCCAGCCGCTCATCTCAAGGTGGTGATGAAGGGGCGCCATTTTAAATACGCGTTTTCCGTGGCTGAGCTTGAAATACGTCACCTGGATTATATCGGAAAGGGTCTCTACGATATAGACTATCCCGAGCGGGACGAGGAGAAGGGGCATATTGAGGGCGAAGGCCGTGGCGCAGATGGCGCCGCCCAGGAAGAGAGAGCCCGTGTCGCCCATAAAAATCTTCGCCGGATAGAAATTGAAGATAAGAAAGCCCGCGAGGCCGCCCGCAAGCGCGGCTCCGAAAAGGCCTACGGAGGAATAGCCCCAGGCTGCGGCGATCGCGGCGAAGCATATCGCGACCGGAAGGCTTACGCCTGCTGCAAGCCCGTCTATGCCGTCCGTTATATTGACGGCGTTCACCGTGCCCACAATGACGAAGGCGGCGAAGATGAAATAAAGCCAGTCGGGAAGGTCGAACGAAGCGGCGGTAAACGGGATATACACCCTCGTTGTCAGGTGACCCTCAAGCCTGAGAAGCAGGATAAGTACTATCGCCGCCGCGAGCTGAAGGGCGAATTTCTGGAGAGCCGTAAGCCCGAGATTCTGCTTTTTCTTAAGCTTCTCATAGTCGTCAAGAAAGCCGATCAGAGCAAATATGATGGAGAAGCCGAAGATGATGAAATGTCTCCAGTCGCCGGCTGCGGCCTCCTCGATTCCTCCCGTCACGAGGGCGAAGACTATGCCGGTTATGAACATTATGCCGCCCATCGTAGGCGTGCCGGACTTGCCCATATGCCAGACGGGGCCGTCCTCTCTTATCGACTGTCCTGCCTTCTTCTTCCTGAGATAGGGCACGAGAAACACTCCCGTCACCGTGGTAACGAGAAGGGAGCCGACAAATGCCCAAAGCAGCTTAACGATCATTGGTAAAGCACCTCATTCACTAAGTATTTCCGCAAGGACCTCTCGCTCGTCAAAATGGAGCTTTTCGGTTCCTATTATCTGATAGGTCTCGTGACCCTTTCCGGCGAGGATGATAACGTCGCCGGTTTTCGCGTTTTTTACAGCGGCCTTGATTGCCTCGCGGCGGTTTTCGATGACCTCGTAGGCGGCCTTTGTGTTCTTCATTCCTGCGGTGATGTTTCCGATGATATCCATCGGCTGCTCGGTGCGGGGATTGTCGCTCGTAACGTAGACGTAGTCCGCGAGCCTGCCGGCAATCGTGCCCATTATCGGGCGCTTATCCCGGTCTCTGTCGCCTCCGCAGCCGAATACGAGCACTACCCTGCCCTTCGCGAAGCCGCGTACAGTCCTCAGAATATTCGAAAGCGCGTCGGGCGTGTGGGCGTAGTCTATTATCACGGAGAAATCGCGCCCCGTCGGATATACCTCGGCTCTGCCCATAACTCCCTTGCAATGCCCGAGGGCTTTCGCCGCCGCCTTTGCCTCTATGCCGAGAACGATGCACACAGATAAAGCTGTTAGCGCATTATACGCCGAGAACATACCGGGTATTCCGAGGGTCACGGTGATTATCTCAAAGCCGACGAGGCTTCTGAACATTATCCCCTCCGGGCTGAGGCGAATATCCTTTGCCGTTATGTCGGCGTCGTTTCTCTCCGTCGAGAAGGTGAATACCGGGCATTTCGCCCTTTCGAGCATAAACTCGGAATACTCGTCATCGAGATTGATAACTGCATGCTTTGAGATTGAGAAAAGCCTTGATTTTGCCTCTGCGTAGGCCTCCATCGTCTTATGGAAATCGAGGTGATCCTCCGTAAGATTCGTGAAGGCGCCGACCTCGAAGCTTATGCTCCTGACTCTGTCGAGGAAGAGCGCGTGACTTGAGACCTCCATTACGCAGTATTCGCAGCCGGCATCAACCATCTCTGCGAGAAGCTCCATAAGCTCTATGGAGTCCGGAGTGGTCCTCTCAGCAGGGCACTCCTCAGAGCCGATCATATTCCTGTTCGTGCCGATCAGACCGACCTTCGCTCCGGTGCACTCCTCGATAACGCTCTTAATAAGATTCGTCACCGTCGTCTTGCCGTTCGTGCCGGTAACGCCTATCATTTTGAGCCTGTCGGCCGGTCTGCCGAAGAAGTTCGCAGCCGCTTCGGCCTCCGCCGCTCTGGAATTTGCCGTAACGACGTAAGGGCCGCCGTCGTCCGGAGCCTCTTCGCACAGGACTGCCGACGCCCCGTTTTTAATGGCAGAGGCGATAAATTTATGTCCGTCTGAGGCATAGCCGCGCACGGCTACGAAGAGATAGCCCTCCTTCGCCTTTCGCGAGTCGTTGGTTATCCCGGTGATCTCAATGTCGCCGTCCGCTAAAAAAGAAACGGTTTCAACGCCCTTCAGCACATCACTCAGTTTCACGGCAATCGCACGCCCTTTCTTAAATCAGTATTCTCCGAGGCTGGTCTTATCGGCTAGTATAACCTTTATTACAGCTCCGTACTCTATCTCCTCGCCCGCAGCTATCGACTGCTGCTGAACGACGATATTGCTGTTTGTCGGCAAAGCGCCGCTCGTCTCCATAAAGAGTCCGGCGTTCTGAAGCTTCTGCCTCGCCTGCTTCGCCGTAAGCCCCTTGAGCTCCGGAACGAGGACGGTGCCGTCGCGCGGCGTCTCGTCCGCGTAAATCATAATCCTCGTGCCCTCCGCGACCTTTACGTTCGCCGCGGGAAGCTGAGCCGTTACCTTCTCTCCGCTGCCCACGACAAGCACGGTGAAGCCGCGGGCTTCAAGCTTCGCCTGGGCGTTTTCAGGCGTATCGCCGATCACTCTCGGCACCTGAACGTCGATGTAGGACTGTTCCTTCTCCGTATAATCCGGCTCGGTGCCCCAATAGGGCATTACCTCGGAGAATATCTTGCCGACGTAGGGGCCGACCATAACGCCGCCGCCCACGTAGATGCCGGAGGTCTGGCTCGGGTTATCGAGCACCATAAGAACGGCGATCTCAGGGTCGTTCGCCGGGCTCATACCGCAGAAGGAGACCATATACTCCTTCACTCCGGTAGATGCCTGAAGGGCGGTTTTCGTAGTCGTTCCGGTCTTTCCGCCGATGTGAAGCCCGGGGATATAGGCCGTTTTACCCGTGCCTCCCTCTTCCCCCACAACGGCCTCAAGATAAGAGGCGACGATGGCGCTGGTCTTCTCGCTTATGACCTGGCGCACCACCGTGGGCTCCTTTGAGTACACAACGTCGCCGTTTCCGTCCTTGATCTCGCTCACGATATAGGGCTCCATCAGGTAGCCGCCGTTCACAGCGGCGCAGAAGCCGGTTATCATCTGAATCGGCGTCACGTTCGCCGTCTGTCCGAATGAGGCGGCCGCGAGCGACGACTTGTCATACGGGTTTGTAAACGCCTTTTCCGACCACCAAAGCCCTCTCGTGCTGCTCTCTCCGGCGAGGTCTATGTTCGTTTTGTTCCAGAAGCCGAAGGCCTCTACGTAATCGTAAAACCTTGATGCGCCGACCTTGAAGGCGATGTTCGTAAAGGCAACGTTGCAGGAGTGCATCAGCGCCTCCTTCGGGCTCTGCGCTCCGTGGCCGCTGTGCTTCCAGCAGTTAAGATCCGTCGTTCTTCCCGGCACCTGAGCCGCCGTAAGCTTGCCCCCGCAGAAGAAGGAATCGTTCTCGCTGATTACGCCCTCCTCGAACGCCATCGCAAGAGTTATCGTCTTGAACACCGAGCCGGGCTCATAGGTATCGGATATGGCCATATTTCGCCACATAGCATTCAGAGCTTCGCTTCTCGCCGTCTTGTACTCAGTCTCGTCGACGTAGTATTCAAGCTCAAGCTGCTTCTCCTCCGGGAGCGTAAACGGAGAATTTAAGTCAAAGGTCTCGGCTCCGGCCATAGCGAGGATCCTGCCCGTTTTGACCTCCATAACTATTACGCAGCCGTTATCCTTTACGAAGTTTTCCTCCATCGCCTGGGCAAGATACTTTTCCGCTATGCCCTGGACAGTCGCGTCTATCGTAAGGGTAACGTCGCCGCCGTCTATGGCGTCGTTGTAGTTTTCGTAATTTTCATACAGAAGGCCGACTCCGTTCTGAGCCGCGAGCCTTGTTACGCTTCCGTCCGTGCCCTCAA
>ONTN01000185.1 GCA_900320765.1 uncultured Eubacteriales bacterium | reverse complement strand
CGTTCACGAGGGAGATATCATCTCCATCAATATCCCCGAGCATAAGATCGAGCTTTTAGTCCCGGACGAGGAGCTTGAGCGCCGACGCGCCGAGGAGAAGCTTCAGCTTAAGGAGGTCAGCGGTTACCTAAAGCGTTACCGCAGGCAGGTCTCCTCCGCCGATAAGGGCGCAATAATCAACTACTGAGAAATGGGGTCGCGAATATGGGAATGACGATGTCCCAAAAGATACTGGCTTACCACGCCGGGTTAGAAAAGGTCGAGGCAGGTCAGCTCGTTCTCTGTAACCTCGACAGGGTGCTCGGCAACGATATCACCTCACCCGTCGCCATCAGAGAATTCAAAAAGATGGGCGCTGAAAAGGTCTTCGATAAGGATAAGGTCACCCTTGTAATGGACCATTTCGCGCCGAATAAGGATATAAAGGCGGCGGTACAATGCCAGACCTGCCGCAATTTCAGCTCCGAGCAGGAGCTCTCCGGCTTTTTCGACGTAGGAACGATGGGAATCGAGCACGCCCTTTTACCCGAGCAGGGGCTTGCCGTCTCAGGCGATCTGATAATCGGGGCGGACAGCCACACCTGTACATACGGAGCTCTCGGCGCATTTTCCACAGGCGTCGGCCAGGCGTCGGCTCTACGGATATGGCCTTCGGTATGGCGTCCGGCAAGGCGTGGTTCAAGGTGCCCTCCGCCATCAAGTTTAATCTCATAGGCTCTCTCCCCCGCTTCGTTTCCGGAAAGGACGTTATTCTGCATATAATCGGAATGATCGGCGTTGACGGGGCCCTTTACCGCTCAATGGAGTTCTGCGGCGAGGGCGTCAGCTCGCTCTCCATTGAGGACAGGCTTACGATCTGCAATATGGCTATCGAGGCGGGAGCGAAAAACGGTATATTCCCCGTTGACAAGACGACTCTATCCTTTGAAAAAGGCAGGGCGAAGCACGAGCCGATGATATTCACTGCGGACGAGGACGCGGAGTACGAGGCGGAATACACGGTAGACCTCTCAGCTCTAAAGCCTACCGTCGCCTTCCCCCACCTTCCCGAGAACACGCGTACGATTGACGAGGTCGGCGATATTAAGATAGATCAGGTCGTTATCGGCTCCTGCACGAACGGGCTTTACAAGGACCTTGCAGAGGCCGCTGAGATACTGAAGGGCCGCAAGGTTGCAAAAAACATCAGGGCAATAATTATCCCTGCCACTCCGTCCATTTACTTAAAATGCGTTGAAACGGGGCTTGTAAAGACCTTTATCGAGGCCGGATGCATCGTTTCCACTCCGACCTGCGGGCCCTGTCTCGGCGGATATATGGGCGTTCTCGCCGCGGGCGAGCGCTGCGTTTCGACGACTAACAGGAACTTTATCGGCCGAATGGGCGATACGAAAAGCGAGGTCTACCTTGCGAGCCCGTCGGTTGCCGCGGCAAGCGCCATAATGGGCCGTATAGCAGGTCCCGAGGAGGTTATGAAATGATTAAAGAGGGAAACGCAATTAAATACGGCGACAATATCGACACCGACGTTATAATACCGGCCCGCTATCTCAACACCTCCGACCCGAAGGAGCTTGCTTCCCACTGTATGGAGGATATCGACACGAGCTTTACCGCCAGAGTGAAGCCCGGCGATATTATGATAGGCGGAGAAAACTTCGGCTGCGGCTCCTCACGCGAGCACGCGCCCATTGCCATAAAGGAAAGCGGCATTTCCATAGTCATAGCGAAGAGCTTTGCCCGCATTTTTTACCGCAACTCTATAAACATCGGCCTCGCGATAGTCGAATGTCCGCTTGCCGCCGAGGAGATAAGCGAGGGCGACATGGTGAGCGTCGATATGGACAGCGGAGTGATAACCGATTTGACGACCGGAAAAAACTATTCCGCCGAGCCCTTTCCCCCGTTTATCCAGGAGATAATAAGCGCAGGAGGTCTCGTTGAGGCTATGAAGAGAGGGATAATCAAATGAATTATAATATTGCTCTTCTCCGCGGCGACGGCATAGGACCTGAGATAGTCGATTCCGCCGTCCGTGTGCTTCACGCCATCGGGCAAAAATACGGTCACAGCTTTACCTGCACCCCCTATCTCATCGGCGGCGCCGCCATCGACGCCGTCGGAGAGCCGCTTCCCAAGGAGACGGTCGAGGGCTGCCTTAAATCTGACAGCGTTCTTCTCGGCGCTGTCGGCGGACCGAAATGGGACTCTCTGCCCGGCAATCTAAGGCCGGAAAAGGCTCTGCTCGGCATTAGAGCCGCCCTTGGTCTCTTTACCAATCTTCGCCCCGCAAGGCTATATCCTGCTCTTAAGGACGCCTGCCCGTTGCGAGAGAGCGTCGCCTCAAGCGGCTTTGATATTATGATAGTCCGCGAGCTCACGGGCGGGATCTACTTTGGGGACAGAGGCTATCGCGAGGGAAAATACGGCGAGGAGGCCTACGATACCGAGTGCTACAGCCGCTTTGAGATCGAGAGGATAGCCCGCGTCGCCTTTGAGACGGCGAAAAAACGCGGCTCCAAGGTCACGAGCATAGACAAGGCGAACGTCCTCGAGACAAGCAGGCTCTGGCGCAGGACTGTGCACGAGGTTGCGAAGGAATTTGATGGCGTAGAGTGCGTCGATATGCTCGTAGACAACGCCGCTATGCAGCTTGTGAAAAATCCCGCCCAGTTCGACGTTATCGTGACGTCGAATATGTTCGGCGATATACTCTCCGACGAGGCAAGCCAGATAACGGGCTCCATCGGTATGCTCCCCTCCGCTTCCCTGAACGAGACCTCGCGCGGGCTCTACGAGCCCATACACGGCTCTGCGCCCGACATCGCCGGAAAGGGCATAGCAAATCCCATCGCCACTATACTTTCAGCCGCTATGATGCTGCGCCATTCCTTCTCGCTTGCCGCCGAGGCGGACGACATTGAGAATGCAGTCGATTCCGCGCTGAACGCCGGACTGCGTACAGCGGATATAGCAGAGCGCGGAGCCGATTATCTCTCCACTTCTCAGATGACCGATGAGATAATAAAAAGACTGTGATAGCTCGGTTTGCGAGCTTGACTAAAGCCGCCTGCTAATATATTATTATTGTAGAATTGAAGAAGGTTCATCTGGTAGTCCTATATTATCATTAAAAACATTTAAAGTAATA
>ONTN01000112.1 GCA_900320765.1 uncultured Eubacteriales bacterium | reverse complement strand
TAAACGTAGATCTTCTCAGCCATCTCGCGGCTTATCGCAACTCTGCTCTCCTTGACCTTAACGATCACGTTGCCCCCGATGCGGTTGATCACCGTCACCTTCTCCCCCAGCACAAAGCCGAGATCGAACAGGTGCTGGCGCACCTCCTGTGAGCCACCGATCTTCATTATCACGTTGTCGCCGCCCTGGTCGGCAAATACCAGCGGTATCATATAAGCACCGTCCTTTTAAGTTAGACTCTTCTAATTGTATTTCAAAAAAATAAGTTAATCACTTTTTACCGGAGAGTTAGTATATCTTAACTAACCCGTTTTGTCAATACCTTAAGCGACATTTTTCGCTTTTTCCCGCGAAAAAAAAGCGCAGGCGCGGAATGATCCGCGCCCGCTTGACGAGCGTAACCCTTTAAAATCCCATAGCGCCGCCGATAGCGCAGACCGCGCCCTCGGCTATGCGAAGGGCTCTCTTTATAAGCTTGGACAGTTTTCTCTTCCTTCTGAAGAATATAAGCTTCAAAAGGACGGCGGCGAGCATACCCGCCCCGACGCCCTCGCAAAAGGCCGTCATATCCATCTGTTTCATCATCATTTTGTTCCTCCGGAAAATCTGGTCTTAAACTATTCTGTCCGCATTTTCCGAAAAAACACAAGTTAAATAATAGAAAGCCCCGCCCGGTTTTCCGGGCAGGGCAGAATACTGTATCAGAAAAATCTCTTCATTCCCTCGGAAGCGGAGGCCGCGTCCGCAGAAATCGTAAGAGTGAACTTAACGCCCTCCTTCTCGGAGAAAGCTTCGAGCCAGTTAAGGAAGCTCTCAGCCTTCGCGAGATCCTTGTCGCCCGCGAGCTTGAGAAGGCTGTCCATAAATATGTGAGTTATATCGTAATTCCCGGACTGCAGGCCGCTTACGAAGCCGCGGAGAAAATCGTAACCCGATTCGTTGTACTGAACGAGCCTCGCCTTGTAGGGAATATCATACGTGAGTTCTTTTTTCGATTCGATAACGACCACGTCGCCGTGCTCCTCGTCGATCGCATTCTTAACGAGGTCAATAAGCTTCTTGGTCTTGCCCTCGCCCTTCAGTCCCATTATTACTTTAACCATAAGGACCATTCCTTTCCGCATTAAATGCTGTATAGTTCCGCGGGAGACGTTCTCCCTCTTTTAGATAATACCATTTTTCGCTTCGAACTTCAACCAGATTTTTTGTGAAAACAAAATTTTGGGAAAATGACGGTTTATTTCTCCGCTTCTGCTCTGATAAGCTCCTTGGCCGCTTTCGCCGTGATATGCTCCGGCGTTATCTCGAACATGCTGAGCGCCGGAAGCTCGAGCTTCACTTCACTCTCCACCTTTTCCGGGTCATTCAGAAACTGCAGTCCGAAGCTCATACCCAGCTTTATAAGCTCGGCCTCATCTTCTATTATCCTCACCCGGCCGAAGACGATAACGCTTGTGTAAAGCGTCGTAAGCCGTTCTGCGTCTATCTCATCCCTGTCGATTACAGCAAGCGAAACCCTGTCGTCCCGGAGCATTGCGTCGTACTTGTGTCCCGCTTTTGCCCCGTGGAAGTATATCTTTCCGTTCTGATAGGTATAGTTTACGGGCACGGTGTAGGGATATCCCCCGTCGCCGTTTACGCCGAGCACGCCGAGCTTGCGCCCTTTAAGTATCTCCTCCGCCCTCTCGCGGCTCAGCTCCTGCCTTTTTCTTCTCATCTCTCTGAACATTCGAAAACCTCCCAGCTTAACAAATACGGGGGCATACGCCCCCGTATTGCTCACAGCATTGCCTCGATTTTCGCCTTGGGCACAGCGCCGACCTGGGTATTCACGGGCTCTCCGCCCTTAAATACAATCAGGGTGGGAATGCTCATAACTCCGTACGCAGCGGCAACGGAAGGTGCCTCGTCAACGTCGACCTTCACTACCTTGAGCGTATCCGTTCTCTCCGCGGCTATCTCATCAACTATAGGCGAGACCATACGGCAGGGACCGCACCAGGTCGCGAAAAAGTCCACGAGCACGGGCTTATCGCTCTCGAGCACCTCGGAGCGGAACATAGCATCGTTTTCTATTGCAAGAACCATTATACTCTCTCCTTTTTCTTGTGTTATATCAATATATTAACATAAAAATCCCGGCTGTCAACCGCGCAATATTCCGCCACGCGGTAAAATAATAATGACAAACTCCGCTTTTTATGATATAGTTTGCTTTAAAGGGGCTGATATTATGTACGACACGATTATTATCGGCGGAGGGCCGGCAGGGCTCACCGCCGCTATATACGCGAGACGAGCCGGGCTCTCCGCCCTCGTCTGCGAGGCAGCTGTCTGCGGAGGTCAGATCATTAACTCCCCCGAGGTGGACAATTTCCCCGCCCGCCCGCACGTTTCCGGCTGGCAGCTTGCCGCCGACCTTCAGGCTCAGGCCGAGGAATTCGGAGCTGAGATAAAATACGCAGCCGTAACCGGTCTCAGCGTCGGCGAAAACTCAAAAACGGTTCATACGGCCTCCGGCAATTTCGAGGGACGGACCGTTATAATCGCCGCGGGAGCAGACCACAGGATGCTCGACTGCGAGGGGGCTGCAAGGCTCTATACGAAGGGCGTTTCCGTCTGCGCGACCTGCGACGGGGCGTTTTTCCGTGGGAGGGAGACCTGCGTCGTCGGCGGAGGGAACACCGCCTTTGAGGACGCCCTCTATCTCTCCGGTCTCGCGTCCAAGGTCTATCTTATTAACCGAAGAAGCGTTTTTCGTGCCGAGCCGAAGCTTGTAGAGGCTCTCAGGGCGAGGGAAAACGTTGAGATACTGACCCCGTATCTTGCACACAGAGTTTTAGGCGAAAACAGAGTCGAGGGCTTTGAGATAAAAAACGCGGAGAGCGGGGAGATCGTTTTTCTGCCCGTATCCGGCGTCTTCGCCGCCATCGGTATGGTGCCCGCGACCGAGGTCTTTCGAGGTGCCGTTCAGCTTGACGCCGCTGGTTATATTGTCACCGATGAAGCTTGCCGCACGTCCGTACCCGGCGTTTTCGCCGCCGGAGACGTAAGGGCAAAGAGCCTGCGCCAGCTCGTAACCGCGGCTTCGGACGGGGCGATTGCCGCCTCTCAGGCCGCAAGCTATTTGAGCACGCTTTAGGAGGAGAGACAATGGAAATCAGGATCAAAAAGCTTTCTGAAAACGCGGTAATACCACGCCGCTCCTCTCAGAGCGCGGCGGGCGCGGATCTGTGCGCCCTTCTCGACGCTCCCATTGAGATTGAGCCGGGCGCAACCGTCTTTATCCACACCGGCATAGCCGCCGAGATCCCCGAGGGCTTCGCGGGCTTCGTATTCGCCCGCAGCGGCCTTGCTTCAAAGGCGGGGCTCGCCCCCGCGAACAAGGTCGGAGTGGTCGACTCCGACTACCGGGGTGAAATTATGGTCGCGCTTCACAATCACTCTCAGTCCACCGTTACGGTAAAGGGCGGCGACCGCATCGCCCAGCTCGTTATTATGCCCGTAGTTACGGCGGATTACATAGAGGCCGAGGACCTCACCGGCACCGAGCGCGGAGCCGGCGGCTTCGGCAGCACCGGAAAATAGCAAACCGAAAGGAGAAAAACCACAATGACCGTCTACTATTCCACCCTCAACCCGGAGCTCGGAAAGGCTCTGAAAAAGCGAGAGCTTCCGATCGAGGAAGTCGCCGAGGTGAGCGGCACGCTGCAGGCTAAGCTTAAAAAGAAAAGCAAAATATTATTTATCATCTGCGGCGTCTGTCTCGTCCTTCTCATTGCTCTTACGATATACATACTTGCGGCCTCGCTCAACACATCTTACATTTTCCTCGCCGTTTTCAGCGCCGTCCTGCTTCTTTGGCTCGGATGGTTTTGTAATATCGGCGCGCTTCACGCTCAGTTCAACCACGCGCTGAAAAAAGGCTATCCCGATTACTATGCGCAGTATAAGCTGAAATAAGCTAAAATGCCTGCCGCTTTTTCGCGGCAGGCATTTTATTGATTCAAATATCAGCAAAGTCTTCGCATTCCTCAACCGTGTACTTTTTTTTGGGGCGAAGCTTCTCTACAAGCCCGGAAAAGCACTTTTTGAGGTCCTCGCGGAAAATAACGGCTGTTACGATGCCGGCGATAACGGCGACAGCGACGGCCGCGATAATGATGATCGTCTTTGTCTTTTTGCTCATTTAGATGCCCTCCTGATATTATTATCCTCACTTCTGAAGCTATTTTACACCATCGACAAGCTAAATTCAATAGCTTTGCAAAATAATTTGCCCTGAGCGCGCGAAGTAGCGAAATTATGCTTGTAGTTCGGCGCGTTTTGTATTATAATAACTTATAATTGTGGGCTTGCGCCCTGATTGAAGGAGCGACGAGAATGGTCAAATTTCAAACCGGCATAGGAAGTATCAGTCTCTCCCCCGTTGTATTTACCACCCTGGTGGGCGACGCCATCATGCTCTATTTTGTCCGCAATTTCAACGTGCTGGTAACGGACGACATGATGGGCAATGTCTTCAACACCCAGTATTCCGAAGCCTCCGGTTTCTTCTCCTGGGCCCTGGTGGGCTACATCCTGGCCCTGGGCGTCCTGCCCTGCATCTACCTCTTTGCCCGGAAAGTGGACTACGACGG
>ONTN01000023.1 GCA_900320765.1 uncultured Eubacteriales bacterium | reverse complement strand
TCAGGCTGCGGCAAGAGCACCGTGCTGAGAGAGGTATTCGCCCACAGACGCAATATCTTTTTCTCCGTCTCGGCGACTACGAGAGGTCCGAGAGAGGGCGAAAAGAATGGGAAGGATTATTTCTTCATCACAAGGGAAGAATTTGAAAGGCTGATAGCCGAGGGCGAGCTTTTGGAGCACGCCAAATACGTTTCAAATTATTACGGAACTCCGAGAAAACCCGTGGAGGCCATGCTCAGCGAGGGAAACGACGTCGTTCTCGATATCGAGGTGCAGGGCGCCGCTCAGGTGAAGGAGAAAATGCCGGAGGCCGTATCGTTTTTCATAATGCCTCCCTCGCTTGAGGAGCTTGAAAGACGGCTTCGCGGCAGAGGCACGGAGTCCGATGAAAAGATAAGATCAAGGCTCGACCAGGCCGAGCGCGAGATGGCGGAGAGCGGGAGATACGACTACATCGTCGTAAACGACGAGGTGAGCCGCGCCGCCGGTGAAATACTTGAAACCATGCGCAAATTAAGACGCAGGAAATAAAAAAAGTAATAAACCACGAAAGAGGGAAACATAAAATGTTACTTTATCCGACCGTACCCGAGCTTCTTAAAAACGTAAACAGCCGCTACCTTCTCGTTAACGTGATAGCAAAGCGCGCAAGGCAGATAGCTGCCGATGCTGAGGAGAGCGGGACAATACTTGACGATAAGGCCGTAACTCTCGCCGTCCGCGATATCGCAGCCGGAAAGGTTACCTCGCCGAGCGTCAGGTGATCAGGGCTTGAATAAGCGAACGATCGCTAGGGTCGCCGTTTCCGCCGCGATCTATACGATAGATCGCCCGTATTCCTACCTCGTTCCCGAAAACCTCATCGAGGCGGCAGTACCCGGCTCCCGCGTTACCGTGCCCTTCGGGAAGGGAAATAAGAGAGCTGAGGGCTTCATCCTTGAATGCTGTGAGGAGGAGGACGGGAGGGAGCTCAAGGCGATCGAAGCCGTTCTGGACGAAACGCCCGTTCTGACTGGCGAGCAGCTAAAGCTCGCCCTCTGGATGCGCGACCGCTTTTTCTGCACGGCTTACGAGGCGGCGCGGGTCATGATCCCGTCCGGCCTTTATATAAAGGACGGAAAGCGGAAAATAGGCGACAAGACCGAGACTTACGTATCGCTTGCCGTTCCCGCGGAGGACGCGCTTGCAATCGCCGCGCAGAAAAGGCTGCGCGCTCCGCTGCAGTCCGAGATACTGAAGCTCCTATCAGCTATCGGTGAAGCGGGTATAGCGGATATCCTCGAATTTACCGGGGCGTCGCGTCAATCCGTGAACGCCCTCGTTAAAGCGGAGCTTGTTTCTCTTGAGCTGAGGGAGGCTTACCGAAGACCCGTTAAGCAGAGCTATCCCGAGGCGGCTGAGATCGAGCTGAACCCGCAGCAGCGCGAGACGTACGAAGGCCTTGCGCGGCTTATGGACAGCGGAAAGGCGGAGGCCGCGCTGTTGTACGGGGTGACAGGCAGCGGAAAGACGCTCATTTATATCATGCTGGCGAAGGAGGCCGTAAGGCGCGGGAAGACGGCTATCGTCCTTGTGCCCGAGATAGGGCTTACGCCGCAGTTTGTCAGCATCTTCTCCTCGCATTTCGGCGATACGGTAGCCGTGCTGCATTCATCTCTTTCCGCCGGGGAGAGGTACGACGAGTGGAAGAGAATCAAATCAGGCACCGTAAAGGTAGTTATAGGCACGCGATCCGCCGTTTTTGCTCCGCTCTCCGACCTCGGGCTAATCTGCATCGACGAGGAGCAGGAGCACACGTATAAATCCGAAAACTCCCCTCGCTATTCCGCAAGGGACGTTGCCAAATTCCGCACGGTGAAAAACTCTGCTCTTCTCGTCCTCGGCTCGGCAACGCCGGACGTGGAGAGTATGTACAGCGCGATGGAGGGCAGATACCGCCTTTTCGAGCTGAAGGACAGATTTAACAAAAGGCCTCTCCCGCGAGTTATCACTGCCGATATGCGCGCGGAGCTCAAAAGCGGGAACGGCGGACTTTACAGCTCCATACTCCGCCATGAGATGGAGAAAAACCTTGAAGCGGGCGAGCAGACTATCCTCTTTCTGAACAGAAGAGGGGCAAACTCCGCCGTCCTGTGCGGTGAGTGCGGTTATACGTTTACCTGCCCGAACTGCTCCGTTTCAAAGACCTATCATTCGGTAGGACGAAGGCTCCTGTGCCACTACTGCGGTCATTCCCAGCCTATTCCGGACAGATGCCCGGAATGCGGCGGAAAGCTCAAGTTCATCGGAGCGGGAACGCAGAAGGCGGAGGAGGAGCTTTTAGGCATATTCCCGGAGACGAAGATCGTCAGGATGGACGCCGATACCGTCGCCCGCGTCGGGTCGCACGAGAAGCTTCTCACGAAATTCCGGGAGGAAAAGATCCCGTTTCTTATCGGCACGCAGATGGTGACGAAGGGGCTGGATTTTGAAAACGTGACCCTCGTCGGGGTGATCTCTGCGGACTCGAGCCTTTACGCCGGCGACTACCGCGCACGGGAGCGTACTTTCTCGCTCATAACTCAGGTCGTCGGAAGGTCGGGGCGCGGTGAGAAGACCGGCAGAGCCGTGATACAGACCTTTACGCCGGAAAACGAGATAATAGGGCTTGCCGCAAGGCAGGACTACTCCGGCTTTTACGAGCGCGAGATCGAGCTGCGCCGGGTGATGAACGCACCTCCGATAAAGGATATCGTCGCTGTGACCGTATCCGGCGTCGATGAGGCTCTCGTGCTTCGCGGAGTCGTCAGCATACTTGAGGCGCTTCGGCACTACTTTGCCGGAGCCGGAGAGACAGTCGTCCTCGGCCCGTCGCCCGCAGGCATAGCAAAGGTTAATAACAGATACCGGTATAAGCTGACGATCGCCTGCAAGAACACAAGGCAGCTCAGAGATACCGTGTTCCACGTACTAAAGGAATTTTCAAATGACAAAACGTTCAGGGGCCTCGTCGCTTTTGCCGACTCAGACCCGCTGTACTGAGATAAGGAGACCGATATGGCACTTCGCAATATTCGCGAGGAGGGCGATTCCCTCCTTCTTAAAAAGAGCCGCCCTGTAACAGATTTTGACAGGAGGCTGCACATCCTTCTTGACGATATGCGCGAGACCCTTCTTAATGCTGACGGAGTCGGGCTTGCCGCCCCTCAGGTAGGCGTTCTTCGCAGGCTCGTCCTCGTTATGGACACGTCCAAAGAGGAGCTTACGCCCGAGGAGCAGATAATCGAGCTCATAAACCCTGAGATAATCAAAACCTCGGGAAGCCAGGAGGGCCCTGAGGGCTGCCTCTCCGTTCCGGGAGTTTACGGCCTTGTGAAAAGGCCGGACTATGTAAAGGTCCGCGCCCAGGACAGGAACGGCAAGACCTTCGAGGTCGAGGGTACGGGACTTACCGCCCGCTGCTTCTGTCACGAAATCGACCATCTCGACGGGCATCTGTTTACCGAGCTCGCGGAAAAGATACTCTCCGAAGAGGAGCTGGAGGATTATTCAAAAAAATCGGAGTGATTTTGCCTTGAGAATATTATTTATGGGCACGCCGGAATTCGCCGCTTCGTCGCTCTCTGCGCTTTACGCGTTGGAGGGGGTTGAGGTAGTCGGTGCGTTTACTCAGCCGGATAAGCCCGTCGGCAGAAAGCAAATATTAGAAAAGCCGCCAGTTAAGCTCTTAGCTGAGGAGCACGGCACTCCGGTATTCCAGCCGAGAAAGCTGAGAGACGGGACTGCCTTAGATATCGTTCGCGAGCTCGACCCTGAGCTTATCGCCGTTGTTGCCTACGGGAGACTTATTCCGGACGATATTCTTAACTACCCGAAATACGGCACGATCAATATCCACGGCTCTCTCCTGCCCAAATACAGGGGAGCTGCCCCGATACAGTGGTCCGTCATCAACGGGGAAAAGGAGACCGGAGTTACGGCGATGTACCTCGCGACAGAGATGGACGCGGGGGATATTATCGCGATGAAAAAGACGGAGATACTTGAGGGCGAGACCTCGGGCGCTCTGTTTATAAGGCTCGCTGAGCTCGGAGCGGAGCTCCTTTGCGAGACGGTGCGCTCCATTGAAAACGGAACGGCGGAGAGAACGCCGCAGGATCACACTCTTGCGACCTACGCGCCGCCGCTCACGAAGGAGCTCGCCGGGATAAATTGGAATATGGAGGGGAGACGTATACTCTCCCATATCCGCGGTATGGACCCCTGGCCTATTGCGACGACAGAGCTTGCCGGAGTTAAATTCAGGGTGTTCGACGCCTCGTTCGAGCCGGGAAAACCCGTCGCTGAGGCGGGGAGCATAGTATCTGCGGATAAGAGGGGCATAGGCGTCGCCTGCGCTGACGGTATAGTTACGGTTACGGAGCTGCAGGCGCCCGGCGGTAAGAGAATGAAGGCCGCCGACTACCTGAGAGGGCATCCGATATGCCCGTAAGCGCGAGAAAGGCGGCGCAGATAGCGCTCTCGGCCTACAGAACGAGAGAGGCAAGACCCGAGCTCGTGCTCTCTAATACAGCGAAGACCGAGAAGATGCCGGCACGGGAAACGGCCCTCGCTTCGAGGATAGTCGGCGGAGTGCTCGAAAATGAGGCTTTCCTTGACTACTATATCGAGCTATACTCAGACCGAAAGAAGAGCTACTTTGACAGAGAAACGCTTGATATTCTGAGAATGTCGGCTTACCAGCTCTGGTTTCTTGACCGAGTTCCCGCCCACGCCGCCGTATCCGATGCGGTCGACCTCGCGCCAAAGAGGTCGAAGGCCGTGGTGAACGCCATACTGAGAAAGCTCCCGACAGAGGCTGAGAAGCTTCCCGAGATAAAGGCGGACTCTGAGGAGGAAAGACTCTCAGTTAAATACAGCCACCCTCTGTGGCTCGTTCAAAGGCTTGCCGATGAGTACGGCGCCGACTGCGAAAAAATATTGAAGGCTGATAACGAGCCCGCGAAAGTGAGCCTTATATTAAACACACTTCGCGCAGAGAAGCTCGAGGAGGCCGGAATCGAGCCCTCCGGACTTTTGGAGAACGCGTACGTTCTCTCCGGCAAGGGCGTTGAGGAGCTTGAAGCCTTCAGACGCGGGGAGGTCTACGTTCAGGATATTTCCGCGCACCTTGCAGCCCTTGCTGCCGACCCGAGGCCGGGCGACACCGTACTTGATACCTGCGCCGCGCCGGGCGGAAAGAGCTTTGCCGCCGCGATAAAGATGGGCAATAAGGGCAGAATAATATCGAGGGATATCCACGAAAAAAAGCTAAGACTGATAGAGACTGGGGCGGAACGCCTTGGGATAGATATAATAGAGACCGGGACCGCCGACGCGAGGCAGGCGGGGACGGAGCTTTCTAAAAAATGCGACGTCGTTATGACGGACGTGCCCTGCTCGGGCATAGGGGTTATAAGGAAAAAGCCGGAGATAAGGTACAAAAAGCCTGAGGAGATAAGCCGCCTTCCAGAGATACAGCTTTCGATACTTAAATCGAGCGCGAAGAACGTAAAGAAGGGCGGCGTTCTTCTCTATTCCACCTGCACGATACTGAAAGAGGAAAATGAAAACGTCGTATCCGCTTTTTTAAATGAGAACAGCGAATTTGAGCTTGAGCCGTTCACGCTCCCGGGACCCTTCGGAGAGAGCGGCGGAATGCTTACGATATTACCGTATGAATACGGAACAGATGGGTTTTTCATATGCAGAATGAGAAGGAAATCGAGCTGAAAACCGATATAAAAAGCCTTTTTCCAGAGGAGCTTAAGGAGAGACTTGCCGCAATGGGCGAGCCCGGCTTCAGAGCGGGTCAGGTGTACTCCTGGCTGTGGAAAGGGATACGCTCCTTTGAGGAGATGAAGAATATCCCAAAGACGCTGCGGGAGCGGCTTGACGCCGAGTTTTATATAACCGCGCCGACCGTGCTGAGAAGGCAGGAGTCAGCGCTCGACGGAACCGTCAAGTTCCTCTGGGAGCTTGCCGACGGAAACGCGGTAGAATCTGTCGTGATGCGGTATAACCACGGGAACACGGTCTGCGTCTCAAGCCAGGTCGGATGCCGAATGGGCTGCGCCTTCTGCGCCTCTACGATAGGCGGAAGGGTGCGAAACCTCAGACCCTCCGAGATACTGGACCAGGTGATGTTCTCCGAGATAGAGTCGGGACTTAAAATCTCGAATATCGTTATGATGGGGATAGGCGAGCCGCTTGATAATTTCGACAATGTAATACGTTTTCTGAGAATTGTCAACGATCCAAACGGGCTGAATATAGGTATGAGGCACATCTCCCTCTCGACCTGCGGGCTCACGGAGGGGATTGACAAACTGGCGGCTCGTAATTTACAATTAACCTTATCGGTATCGCTCCATGCCCCGGACGACGAGACGAGGAGCAGGATTATGCCGGTCAACCGCGCGTACGGCGTAGATAAGCTGATGGACGCCTGCCGCAGGTATTACGATACGACCGGCCGAAGGATAAGCTTTGAATACGCGATGATAAGAGGGGTAAACGATACCCCCGAGCACGCAGAAAGTCTTGCGAAGCTTATTGGCGGAATGGGCGCTCACGTCAATCTGATACCCCTGAACGAGGTGGAGGAGAGTCCGCTCAAGCCGAGTACGCCGGAGAGCCTTAAGGCATTTATCGCCGCCCTTGAAAAGCGCGGCGTAAACGTAACGGTCAGAAGAAAGCTGGGGCCGGATATAAACGCATCCTGCGGTCAGCTTCGCAGAAAAAGGGAAAAAGAAAAAAGCTTACAGACTGAATGAGGTAAGTATATGGAAGCTTACGGGATAACTGACAGAGGAAAGGTCAGAAGGCAGAATCAGGACGCCTTCTGGATAAGCTGCGAAAAGAGCCCAGCTATCCTTGCCGTCTGCGACGGGATGGGCGGAGCAAAGGCCGGCAACGTGGCGAGCGATCTTGCGATAAAGGTATTTCGCTGCGAGGCGGTCCGCCGCCTTGCTGAGGAGCCTGGCGCCGATATCGGAGACATTCTGCGCGACGCCGTGGTATCAGCCAATACGGCGGTATTTGAGCTCAGCAAGTCGTCGAGCGCTATGAGCGGAATGGGCACAACCTTCGTCGCTGCCGTTGCGAAAGACTGCGAGCTCACCGTCATCAACGTAGGAGACAGCAGAGCATACAGGATCTCCGGCGGAGAGATAAGGCAGATAACGCGGGATCACAGCCTCGTTGAGGATATGGTGGAGCGCGGGGATATTACGAGGGAGCAATCCCGCAATCACCCGAACAAAAACCTGATAACGAGGGCAGTCGGCACGATGGCAACCGTTGAGAGCGACGTTTTCGTTGAGAACGCCGATGCGGGCGACACCGTTCTGCTCGCGTCCGACGGGCTTACGAACGTGGTCTTTGACGATGAGATAAGGGACGCCATAGCGGCTGAGGACGACGTAAGACGCTCGTGCGAGAGGCTTATGGAGCTTGCCCTTTCCAGGGGCGCTCCGGATAACGTGACTGTTGCCGCACTAAGGATATAACGCGCTTTTAATATTTAGCTTATTGCTGAAACCCGAAAACGGGAGGTACCGAAATGGAAGACAATTATATCGGAAAATTCCTGGATAACAGATATGAGATACTGGAGAAGATAGGCTCGGGCGGAATGGCTACCGTGTATAAGGCGAGGTGCCACAGACTGAACCGCTTTGTTGCCATAAAGATACTTAAGGCCGATCTCGCGGAGAACGAGGATCTGCGCCGCAGATTCCACGCCGAGAGCCAGGCGGTAGCTATGCTCTCACACCCGAATATAGTCGCCGTTTACGACGTTAACCACACGGATAACCTCGACTATATCGTTATGGAGCTTATCGACGGAATAACCCTGAAGCAGTATATCAACCGAAAGGGGATACTGAACTGGAAGGAGGCTCTGCATTTTACAACGCAGATCACGAAGGCGTTGAGCCACGCCCACTCCAGAGGGATAATCCACAGGGACATCAAGCCGCATAATATAATGATCCTGCGCGACGGCAGCGTAAAGGTCGCAGACTTCGGCATAGCGAGGCTTCTTTCGACCAAGAATACCCTCACTCAGGAAGCTCTCGGCTCGGTGCATTACATTTCCCCGGAGCAGGCAAAGGGCGGTCAGGTCGACGCGAGGAGCGATATCTACTCCCTCGGCGTCGTTATGTACGAGATGCTTACGAGCAGGCTTCCCTTTGAGGGCGATTCCCCCGTATCCGTAGCCATCCAGCATATCAGCTCGATACCTCTCCAGCCGAAGGAGATAAACCCGAATATCCCGACAGGCCTCGCGCAGATCACGATGCACGCGATGGAGCCGAATATGGATCTGCGCTATCCCTCGGCCGACGCTCTTTTGGCAGACCTTGAGGAGTTCAGAAAGAATCCCTCAGTCGAGTTCAGCTATTCCTCAGTTCCTGATGCGGAAGACGGCCTTGATAAAACGATTGTGAGCGGCGGCAGCCTCATAACTAAGAAGATACCCGGCCAGCTTGCGAAGAGCAAGAGCGGGAACGCAGTCTCGCGTGACCGCACCACAAAAGCGGAATACAGAAAGAACAGGAAAAAAGCCAACCGCACGGCTCTGTTCGTCGGGCTTTTCCTTACGGCGGCTTTTGTGATTGCCCTTGTAGTCCTGCTGATAACGGGGCCGCTCTCCGATATTTTCTCACCGAAGGTCGAGCGTATAAGCATACCCGACTTTAAGGATCAGGACGCGGAGGAGGTTATCAAGAATCCCGATTACTCTATCTTCCGCTTTACGATAAAGGAGACGGACAGCGACACTATCCCGGCAGGAAAGGTAATGAGCCAGGATCCGTCCGCTGAAAGGACAGTCAGCCCGCAGAACGGCACGGTGGATATTATGTTAACCGTATCAACTGGCCCGAGAGTCGTTCTGATGCCGGACGTTCTTAATATGGACTACCGCGATGCGCAGAATCTCCTTGAACAGCTTGAATACGATCTCGTTCTTGAGATAGAGAGAGTACCGGAGGAGACGGTCACCAAGGGCAGGGTGCTTGAGCAGGTGCCGGAGGCCGATTCAAAGCTTACGCGGGGAATGACGGTTTGGATCCAGGTGAGCGACGGACCGGAGTACGTTCCCGTATCAGTACCTAATCTTAAAGGCCTTCACAAGAAGATGGCTATTGGACAGCTTGAGGCAGCCGAGCTCAGCTACAGGGAGGAGTACTTCTACAGCGACGACGTCGAGGAGGATTACGTTATCGATCAGGATATTCCGCCCGAGACCGAGGTCGCTATCCACGAGCTCGTGACGATTTATATTTCCCTCGGACCTGACCCGGATAAGGAGCCTATCGAAGACGATACTCCGCTGCCGCAGCCGGTTCAGCCGACTCCGACGCCGACGCCCACGCCGGAAGAGCCTGAGGAGCCGGAGGAGCCTACGGAGCCTGAGGAACCTACAGAGCCGGAAGAGCCTGCAGGAACGGAGGAGCCAACGGGGACGGAAGAGCCCGCAGGGACGGAAGAGCCTGCCGGGACTGAAGCGCCTGCTGACGAGACAGAGCCCGAGCCGGAAACCGGAACCGACGACGGTGAATAATGGCGCAGGGCAGAATATATAAGGCGCTGAGCGGCTTTTATTACGTCAGAGACGGGGAAAAGCTGATATCCTGCAGAGCGCGCGGAAAATTCAAGCACGAGGGTCTTTCTCCGCTCGTGGGCGATATGGTGGAATATACCGAGCTGGGGGGAGACAGCGGGGTGATAGACGCCGTACTTCCCCGAAAGAACGCTTTTTCCCGCCCGCCTGTAGCAAATCTTGACGTTTTAGTTGTAATCGCATCTCGCGCTATTCCGGTCACCGATCCCTATCTCGTGGATAAGATGACCGCAATTGCCGAGCATAACGGGGTTGAGCCCATCATACTCGTAAATAAATCGGATTTAATAATCGGCAGCGAGTTTGCCCGCATATACAGAAACGCCGGCTTTACCGCGATTGAGACCAGCGCGGAGACCGGAGAGGGAATAGACGAGCTTAAGGATATCCTTCGCGGAAAGATTTGCGCCTTTACCGGGAATTCGGGCGTGGGTAAATCGAGCCTCTTAAACGCCATTGACGGAAGCTTTTCTCTTGCAGTATCAGACGTGAGCCTGAAGCTCGGCCGCGGCAAGCATACTACCCGCCACGTTGAGCTTTTCGATACGAAGGACGGGGCGATAATAGCCGATACTCCCGGCTTTTCGTCGTTTGATACCGAGTCCGCGGAGCTTAAAAAGGCTGAGGATCTGCAGTACGCCTTCCGCGACTTTAAGCCATACATCGAAGACTGCCGATTCATCGGCTGCTCCCACGTCAAGGAACAGGGCTGCGCCGTCTTAAGCGCGGTGCGTGATGGAAAAATAGAAAAGACCCGCCATGAGAGCTATATAAGGCTCTATGATAAGCTTAAAGAGAATAAAGACTGGGAAATAAAAAAGAGCTGAATCGAATTCGATTCAGCTCTTTTCGCTTAGCTTAAAAGAATATTAGAAGGATTCCGTCCAATAGGTCTGACCGTAAATATCGGTAAAGCGGTAGGTCGCGACAGCACGTGAGGCGTTCGGGATGAGAACGTCGGAGACTGTGAGAGCTCCATCGTAAACGATCTCCTCACCGTAGAGGTAGCTGTCCGAATAGACCCCGTCATAGGTGTAGTAATCGCAAATAAACTCGATCCTGTCGCCCGGTGTGAGCTCTACCATATTCTTGGCTACCGTTTCAGTCTCGCCGTTTCTGTAATCGTATCTCGCGCCGGCGACGTAGTACCTGTTGCCAAGGACGAGTATAAGCTGCGCGCGCTCTCCATTGATAAGGCAGGGGACGTAGCCTGTGCTGACGCCGTTTACCGTGCTCTCACGGTAATACGGAACGGGCTGATCGTTTACAGCGATCCACGCGCCGTCGTATTCACCGATCAGGGCACCGTTTTCGTCGAATTCAAAAACGTTATCGAGACCGAGGTCTATATAACCTTCGCCGTCGTCATAGAAAACATTCAGCTCAAGGTCGTTTATAAGCGCCCACTGCTCCTCGGGGAGAGCTATGCGTCCGTTCTTCCAAACGAGGGCGGAGGGGTCAAAGCGGTGATCCGCAAGATAAGCGGAGTCTCTGTCAACGTCGAGCCCCTTTCCGAGGAAGGAGGAGGCGAGGCCGGAGAGGCCGGATACGCCGTTGGTATCGCCGCCGAGAAGCCCGAGGAGCAGCCCCGTGATATCAGAGGAGTTCGACGCCGTAGTGCCGGCGGAGGAGTAGGCGCCGAGCAGGGAGGAGAGCGGCGAGCTTGCTCCGCCGGAGATCGCCTGACCGCCAGTCTCAACGCTGGCAAACTTGCGAATGCACTCGGTGTACGCGTCGTCCATTCCGATGGCGTCCATCGTCTGAACTGCGCTGTTGACCTTCGATAGCTTCTGATAGGGGAAGTAGATCGACAGACCGTAGGCGTTCGTCATGTTGGAGGAGGTCACGTTATACTTAACTGCGCTGAGAACTGCGTCCGCAAGCTGCTTGCCCTCGTCTGTGCCCATATTGAGTGCGAGGTGGACGAGATCGACCTGATCGATCTTTGAGGAGGAGGCAAACTCCCTTGAATTAGTCCTCGCGTTTGAAACGACCTCATACTGCTTGTTGTCGATGAGCGAAGAGGTGGAGGAGGCAAAGCTCTTGAGCTTTGCGGGGAGAGTTGCCTCAAGTTCCGCAAGATCAACTACGGAGAGAGTGGTCTTCTGACCGGGGCAGCTCTGATTGCATGCGGAAACGAAGCTGTCGCAGATATTCTTGCCTATCGTCGTCGTGGGCATAGAGGTGTTCTTCGTGAGCTCGTTGAGCCAGGTGGTGTAGTACCAGCCGACGCCGGGCTCGGTTTCTTCTGAGGCTATCATATAGTCCGCG
>ONTN01000064.1 GCA_900320765.1 uncultured Eubacteriales bacterium | reverse complement strand
CGGCATAGTAGTCGTGCCAAGCGTCGTACTTCGCCTTTTCGCCGTCGTATGCGCCCTTGTTAACAAGGTAGGTCTCATATTCGCCTCTGGCTGCCTCAAAGGCCGCCTTCGCCGCCTCATAGCTCTCGTAGGCTGCGGCGGGCTTATACCACTTGCCATCGGACTCAGTCCAGCCGTCGGCGGGATCGGGCTCGGTCTCGGAAACGGTGTAGTAGTCATCGGCGTTGGGCTCCGCCACCTCTGCGGGAGCTGTGGGAGCCGTTATCGTCTTGTAGTTGTCCGCGCTTATCTCTGCGCCGTCACAGGAGTATTTCTCGATAGTCGGCTTCTCGGGCTCGGTGCCGACAGTGGTCGGGGTCGCGTAGCTCGTCCAGACCGCGTGGATGGTGTAATCGGTGTTATTGCCGCTCACGGCGCCCTTCTCGGCGGAAAGGTCTATATCGAGGTCGCCGGTGAGGTCGTCATCAAGCACGATATACGGGGTCGCGCTCTCGGGATCCGCGGGATTAACAAGTCCGTAGGCCGAGGCGCCGCCCTCGCCCTTTATATATCCGAGCTCGGAGAGAACGAGCATCGTGCTGTCCTCAGAGGCGGCGGACGCGCGCGAGAGCGTGTAAGCCACAAAGCTTCTCTCGCCGGCGCGGATGACCTTGTACTGCGAGCCGGGTACTATGTTTTCGGTGAGGTTTGCCGCGTCCATGGAGTTACCGTAGCCGGATACCTGGAAGGGCACGGTGGGATCGGTGGGATCGTAGGCCTGAGCGGAGAGCTCGGAGGCGAGGTTATCCTCGGGGCTGAACACCGTCTGTACAGCCGCCTTGTTCTGCGGCGGGCGCACGGTCACGCCGGCGTCCGTATCGTCGGCGTCCTCCGCCATTCCGTTAAGGAAGCTCCAGTGGAAGTCCCAATCGTCTCCGTCGTATTCGATGTTGTAGGATACGAACTCCAGCTCCCAGGTGAAGAGGATTACGACCACTCGGACGGAGAGGCCGATGCTTGCCTGGAAGGAGGCGACGTGGGCGGGATAGTACATGAAGTTTCCGCTTACAACCTGAGTTTCGGGCAGGCTTGGATCGTAGTTCTCGTTATACTCGCAGAGCACGAACTCCGCGCCGATGCTCGGGTGGACGAAGAGCTCTAACTTGAGAAGATCGGCTCCGATGCCCGCGCCTATCTCGAAATTGAGCTGAGGAGCGATGTGGATCCCGTTCCAGTGTACGAAGTCGTAGATGCCGGTTATCTCGGCGAGGTAGATTATCCTCGTCTGGGAGACGGTGTCCTCTTCCTCCGTCATCTCTTCGTCATCCTCATAGTAGCTGTGACCGGGGTCGAGAGCGGTTATCACAACCCTGACGGTCTCGGAGAGGTCCATGCCGTCCTGCTGCTTGAAGACCACCTGAGTCTCGGCCTTTCCGTCCGAGGAGAGGACTCCCGCAACGTAGCCGGAGTCGTCGTCGGCGTCAACCCAGTTATCCCCGTCCTTAGTCTGGATCTGGACGTAGATCTTTCCGTCGAAGCGGATATTGAACGCCTTCTTATTCGTTTCAAATGTGTATTCCTCGGGAGCGAACTTGCTGCCGGAATAATCGTCCGGGTAGTATGCGATATTTACGGCGTTATCCGCCTTGTCCGCCGTCCTTGCGTCTATGATCGGCGTGCCGTCCTTAGAATCGCGGATGACGCCGAGACCTGTCTTAATCTCGATGTTGAACTTGATATCAAGGTAGAAGTACACGGGCGGGAAAACCGTGAGACGCGCCTGAGCTCTGAAATCGAGCTCGCCGGCGACGCCGATCTCCCAGCAGGAAAAGTAATAGTCGTTATCAAGCGGGTTATACTGCCATATGAAGGCTGCGCAGGCAGAAAGCTTTACTGAGAATTTGCTCGACGTTGTTGTCTTATCTTGAGAGCCGCTTTGTTTTGCATCCATTGCTTTTTGAAGGCTGTCGTCGCCGAGGTTGGAGCTGAAGAAGTCGCCGAATTGGGTCCAGTCCTCCTTGTTTACGGTGGTAAAGCCCTTCTTTTCGCCGTTCCGCTCGCCGCCTTTCTTTTCGTAACCCCAAAGCGGCAGGCTTATGGCGAAGCCGACCTCGTTCTCGTTTACGATTATCGTGACGTAATCGTTTATTCCGACCTCGTTAGAGCCGAGATTGGTTTTGAAGCCCATATCGAACTCGGAGAGCTCGCTCTTCTTGCCGCTCTTGCTCTCACCGCCGCCGGAGTTCATCGTGCTCTGGCTGTCCTTGGGGTCGCTGTTGTCTTCCTTAGTCTTGAGGTAGCTTGCGTCGGGGCTGGTGCTGAACTTTCCGACCGTGGCGCTGTCGGGAACGACTGCGTACCCGGACCTGTCGGAGGCGGCAAGTATCGTCGCAGTATCCGCCTTCTGCACCTGGCTCACGAGCGCCACGGTGCGGGTGCCGACGAGGGAGCCGAGGAAGCCGTTCGCCTGCTTTTCGGCTGCGGCGTCATTGAAGTAGAAATGCTTGCCGGTCTCCCCGTCCTTAAACTCCCAGCCTGAGGGAACGGCGTAAACGCCCTTGCCGGAGAGGTTGTTGACCTTGATTACGTCGGGGTCCTTATAGCCGAAAATAGCGTTCTCAAACCAGTTCGGCGTCCAGTTGTAAGTGGTGCCGGCTGCATTGAGCTCGGGCGGGTTCTTGTCTCCGCCGAGGGGTATGTTCAGGATCTGCTTCATCTGAGCCTTCGCGGTGTACATCTCGTGGTTATCCGCGGTGTACTTGCCGTCCTTCGTCAGTCCGCTGACGATGTAGGTATATGACTTCTCGAAGGGGGAAAGAGCAGAATATGCAGCGGATGAGGGGTCGACCGCCGTTGTGATGGCGGGCATGATCTGCGCCTTATTATCCTCCTCGCCCTCGATAGGCTCGAGGCAGCGCGGGGTCATATTGTAGGCGACCATAATGAAATACTGGCCGTACTTCGTGCCGTCGAGATCGACGGGCTGGAGCTCCAGCTCGTTTATCGAGTCGCCGTCGTTTATGAAGCGGATGAATCTGTCGTTCGTGTACTTATCGAGAATGAAGGTGCCGGAGGCGCTGTCGTAGGTTCCGCTTATCTTGCCGTCGCCCGTCCCGTCAAAGTAGAGAGCGATCCAGGACACAGCGATGTCCATTGTGTTTACATAATGCTGGTAGTTCGTGTGGTAATACTCGATGTTGAGCCCGCCTACCATATCCTCGGCGGTAAGATAAATCTTCGCGTCGCCGGAATACGCCTTGCCGTTTACGAGAAGGAGATCGTCCTTCGGAAGGCCGAAGCTTATCCACTGGATATTCTGCGGGACTGAGGGCATTACCCATTTCGATTCGTCAACGTCGGAGAGCTTGGGCGCGCCGACGGTAACGGTCTTGGTGCTGTTCTTGTCGTAGTCGAGCTTATCGGATTTATACACGCTCTGCATATAGGTGATGTTCGCAGAGCCGAAGGAGTGGTCGGAATCTCCGTTGTAGTTATTGAAGAGCTGACCGATCTCGCCCGTAAGCTGCACTCCGTCTTCAGAACGCGGGAGCGAGGGTGCGAGGTTTACGGTGACGGCGCCCTTGCGGATATAAACCACGCGGAAGCGGAAATAGGAATTTTTGATCTCGTCCACGCTGAGGGGGTTGGATTCTGTGCCCACCAGGGTAATCGTATACTTTCCGCCGCTGACGGAGGAGGTGAACTTCGTAAACTTCGTCCAGGTCTTGTTATCCTTGGAGGTCAGCACCTCTACGGTATCGACCTGCATACCGGCGACGGCGCCCGGGGTGATAACTATCGTGGAGCCGACGTAGAGCTGGTTGGAGGTCGTAGCTCCGCCGGACTTGAGCTCAACCGTGGGGAAATAGTTGGAGTAATTCGGGAGCACGGCGCAGCCGTCAGGCGCGGTGTTGAGGTCGTTCGGGGTGGCTATATCCACCGAGAAGGCGTTCGCGCGGAAGGCTCTGCGGGTTACGGTGAAGGTCTGCAGCCATACAAGGCTGTCCGCGTTCAGTGTATCGGTCTCGTGCGAGCCGGAGTTGTGATGGTACATCTGAAGAGTAACATCGAGCTTGCCCGTTCCGCTGAAGCTGCCCTGGTATGCGTTATAGAACGGGTTTGCCCAGCCGGATTCCTGGGTGTCGTTTCCGTAGATATCCCAGCTTCTGTTGAGCGGTCCGGAGCCATCGCGCTTGGACTTGCTCGGCTCGGCGAATACGGAGCTTCCGCCCACCTTTATAACGACCTTCGGATCCATCCATGAATACTTATAGGTAAATCCGTCGAGGTATGAGGTGTCGTGAGCGTAATAGCATTTAAGGGAGAGTATATAGCTGCTGAAGTACTGCCCGCCGAGAGAAGAGATATCCCCCTTCATGCTCGCGGAGCAGGGGTCGTCACCCGCAAGGGCAACGCCCTTGTCGAGGGTTATCGGGTCGCTGTAGCCGCCGCCGTTCGTGCCTCCGAGTTCGCCGGTCTTCTCGCCCGGGCCGTAAAGATTTCCCTCGGTGCCGCTCTTGGCGAAGTTATCCTTCGCCGCAAGGTCGATGGTGCCTTTCCAGCTGCCCCTGCCGGTAAACTTGAGCGTCGCCTTGCTGGCGTCAAACTCATAGGTCTGGGTGCTGAGCTCCTCGCCGTCCTCATCGAGGAAGATGAGCTCTACGGGCTCGGGAGCAGAAGAGTCAACCTTTACCTGCTCGCCGGTCGCCGTCTTGGAGCCGCCGTTTGCCGCGGTATCCGAGTCCTTGACCTCTGCGGTCACGTCGACAGCCTCGGAATCGTAGACTCGGGAGGCGAGGTTGGAGGCGTCGCCCGTGCCGGAGTTTTTAAGCTCGACAACGGCGCTTTCTGCCGTGAGGGTGCACTTGTCGTCGCCCTTCAGGTCGGAAATAAGCACGGCGAAATCGAGGGTCTCGTCGGAGGCCTCCTGATCGTCTATAAGCTCTATCGTAACGGGAAGCTCCATGACGTTTCCGTAGAACATAAGCGTGCCGGAGGCGGCAACGTAGTCTCTGCCGGCCTTGGCCTTCCCGTCAAGCGTTGAGTAATTAACCGTTACGGGGCGCTCGCAGGCTCCCTCGCGGCGGATGATGACGACTGCCTTGCCCTCCGCCTTGTCCGCAGAAACGAGCTCGGCGGTGAAGCCGAGGGTGCTCGGGCCTGCCTCGTTCATATCGGCAACATGGTAAAGAAGGGTCTCGGAGCCCTCGCAGACCTCGCCGCCGTCGGCGTAGGCTATCATAAAGGTCGCGCCCTCCATGCACTCTGCCGCCTCGTCGGTATTGGCGTGGATATGGATCTCCTTCTTCCACTCGCCCTCGGCGAAGGTCATAGTGAATATCCAGCCGGAGTACATATCCTCCTCGTCGATGAGGTTGAGCTTTGAATACGTGGGCTCGGTATTGAGCTCGATATCCTCGGGCATCGGCTCAAGCACCTCGTCCTCCGCCTTCTCATAGGCGACGCCGAAAACGGAATCGGTGCAGTATCTCACCCCGTCGAGCGTATAAACGCAGCGGTAGTCGAACTTGCCGGAGTCGATATACTCGGCGTCCATCGGAAGCTCCGCCTTGTCGGAGTCGCCGATATCTATCCACCTGCCGCCGTAGAGAGCCTGCCACTTATATGACTCGGCCTCAACGGAGAGCGTGAGAACGTAGCCCTCGTCATCCGAGGTTACGTTAACCTTCGCCTCGCCTTTCTCAGGCTCGGGAAGCTTTCCAACGGGCTGATACTTCGCGATAGGCAGAGTATCCTCCACCTCGATCGTGAGATCGTCCCCGCTGAGGGCGTAGCCATAGTAGGCGCTGCCGTCCTCATTCGGCACGAGGAGCGGCGAATATGTAATATACGCCGTCGCGCGGCCGTTGGTGCCGCCGAGACGGTAGACGGTGATGACGGTATCGTCGCCCTCGTTTACGTCAGCGGCCGTTGTATCGAAAGCGAACGCGCCGAACGGGTAGGTCTCATTCCAGGTATCGTCCACTTCTGTTTCGTTTCCTTCCTCGTCGACAAGGACTACAGGCTCGGCAGCCTCTGCGGCTGTCTCGGCGCCGTTCTCGTCCCTGTAGGCAAGCGCGGGCTGTGCAACCTGAATCATCATCAGACAAATCAGGAGCATGCTGAGGATTTTTACGAACGTTCTCTTCATAACTCTTCCTCCGATTTCTTTAGAACTGAGCATAATTACAAACCAATGCTAACAATCCATTAAAATAATATAGCAAAATTGCCGATTTTGCAATAATCATTCGTGATTAAAAGCAAAATCGGCAATTTGCACAAAAGTGTTTAATATAATTCAGACAAGCGGCTTATGACTTTTTGCGGAAAAGGTCGGTAAGCTTCTTTGAATAGAAGAAATCGCGCACCATAGCGTCGAATTCCGACCACATCGGCAGGGTCTCGCAGGCCGCGGCGCGGGGGCACTCCTTCGCCCCGGCGGCAAGGCAGGCTACTGGGGCGATCGTGCCCTCCATAAGCTCAAGTATCTCGCCGACGGAGTAGTCCTTCGGCTTTCTGACGAGCTTATAGCCGCCGCCCTTTCCGCTGGCGCCTTCCAAAAGCCCACCGGCGACCATATCCTTAACTATTATCTCAAGGTATTTTTTTGAAATCTGCTGCCTTTCCGCGATATCCTTCAGCGGAACGAAGCCCGTTCCCCCCCGCTCGGCAAGGTCGAGCATAACGCGGAGCGCATACCTTCCCCTCGTTGATATCATCATTATGTCCACCTTTCAGTTTTCTTTTTACCTATTATACCTCAAGGTAAATAGGTATTCAAGTATTTTTATTCGCCTATTGACACGGTAGGTAAATAGGAATATAATCGGGTTCAGAGAAAGCGAAAGGAGAAATTAAGACCGTGATTTACGCAGATAACGCAGCGACCACGAAAATGAGCGACGCCGCGGCAGATACTATGCTATCCCTGATGAGGGATGGCTACGGAAACCCCTCGAGCCTTTACAGCCTCGGTCAGCGGGCGAAGGAGGTCATTGAGGACGCGAGGCGGGATATCGCCTCGGTAATAGGGGCTGATCCCCGGGAAATAATTTTCACCTCGGGCGGGAGCGAGGCCGACAATCAGGCGATACTCTCCGCAGCCGAGCTTGGAAAAAAGAGCGGCAAGACGCACATAGTATCCTCCGCCTTTGAGCACCACGCGGTGCTGCACACGCTGAAGAAGCTTGACAAATCCGGCTTTGAGGTTACCCTTCTCGACGTGCACGAGGATGGGCTTATCCGCCCGGAGGAGGTCGAGGCCGCTATCAGGGAGGACACCTGCCTCGTAACGATAATGTATGCCAATAACGAGATAGGCACTATCCAGCCGATACGGGAGTTAGGCGCGATATGCAGAAGGCACGGAGTTTTATT
>ONTN01000166.1 GCA_900320765.1 uncultured Eubacteriales bacterium | reverse complement strand
AGGCGCCGCAGACAATACTTGCGTATTATCAAGGCGGCTGACGCGGGCTTGGCGGAAAAATGCCCGTCAAAACCGTGTTCTTATAGCTGCCGTCTGCTTACAAAAATTGTTTCAGAGAGGGGGCGGGCGGGATGCGAAAACTTGCGACTTGGGGCTTCTCGTTCGCGGCCGCCGTCACTCTTTCGGGATACCTTCTAACCGAAAAGGCGCAGCTCGCCGCCGCAGCTCTCGCTCTAATTCTTTTTGCAGTCAATCTGTTTATAAAGCACGGGCAGAGGAAGAGGCTATCTTTTATCCTCGCGGGGCTATGTATCGGCTTTGCCTACCTTCCGCTTTACACATTCCTTTTTGTCCCGCAGCCTGAGATACTATACGGCGTCGTGTACGAATGGGACGCTGAGGCGGTAGACTTCCCGAATGAGAAGAATAACGGCGTAAGCCTGAACGTATCGATAAACGCCGGAGGCGCAGAGCAGGAGGCGGTAATTTACGTTTACGACGGATCGGCCGACGGGATAAAGCCCGGAGACAGGCTTCGATTCAGCGCGAAGCTCTACGCTGTAGGAAGCGACAGCGACGGAGAGGAGAGATACTTTTCGCGCGGGGACAGAGTCGCCGCGAACGCCGTTCACGCGCTTGAGATAACGAAGCCTGCGGCGGGCGTTCCGCTGAGGTATCTGCACAAATACGCGTCTAAGGCGATAAAGGACGCACTGCGCAGCGTTTTTCCCAATAAAGAATACCCGCTCGCCCTTGCGCTTATCACGGGGAATAAGACGCTTCTCAGATCAGACAGGGCGCTGACCACGGCTCTGCAGCGCTCGGGGGTATACCACGTTACGACGGTTTCGGGTATGCACGTCTCGATACTTGCCTCGTTTCTTCTGCTGCTTTTCGGGAAAAGGCGCGGAGCGGGCTTTATTCTTGCACCGGCACTTATAGCATTTGCCGCACTTGCGGGCTTTACCCCGTCGGTTACCCGCGCCGTGATAATGCAGCTTTTCGTGATTGCGGCGCCGATATTCAAGCGGGAGGAGGACAGGCTTACATCTATCGCTGCGGCGCTCACCCTGATCATTGCCGTCGATCCCTCAAGCGCGATGAGCGCGGGGCTTCAGCTCTCATTCGCTGCGATCCTCGGAATATCGCTTGCGTCCGGAAAAATATTCGACGCGATCACGGGCTCAGGCCGCCTGGAAAAGATCAAAAGCCGCAGGCTTAGGGGAGCGGTCATCAAGCTTTGCGGCGCCGCCTCGGTAACTATCGGCGCTCAGATACTGACGGTACCCTTATCTGCCCTGCATTTCGGATACTTTTCCCTCGCGGCTCTACCGGCTAATCTGCTTATTACCTTCGCCGTTTCACCGGCTTTTATTTTGAGCGCGCTCGCCGCAGGCGCGGGAGCTCTGTTTATTCCGATCGGGCAAGTCTTTGCGTTCGCGGCGTCTATTCTTCTCAAGTACGTTTCATGGATCGCAAAGCTCCTCTCGTCGAGCGTCCTCTCGGCGGTTTACGTCGATAACTGGGCAATAATCGCCTGGCTTATCCTCGCGTACGCTGCGATTATCGCCTTTATCATAATGCGGAAAGAGGCAAAAAAGCTTCTCATACCGCTCTGCGCCTCGGCCGCCGCCCTTGCGCTGATACTCGTTGCCTCAGCCTTCAGGACGGACGCCGCGGCGGGCTTTGAGCTGACGGCGCTTAACGTGGGTCAGGGGCAGTGCGTCGTAATAACGAGCGGCCCGTTCACGGCCGTATTCGACTGCGGAAGTATGTCGAACGATTTCGCGGGCGAGGAATGCGCCGCTTTTATTAACAGCCTCGGAAGGGACAGCATAGACGTTCTGTGCATATCGCATTATCATATCGACCATTCAAACGGAGCGGGACAGCTTATCGAAAGACTAAACGTTAAAACTGAGGTCGTATACGTTTCCGAGGACGTTACCGCCGATCTTGCCGGAACGGAGCTTACGGTATTTGCTCCACTCGGAGAGGAGTCGGAGAACGAACATTGCCTTACGGCTCTTATCTCAAGGGACGGCTTCGACGCTTTGATAACCGCGGATATCGACGGAGACCTTGAGCGCGCCCTCGCCGACCGGAAGCACATCCCGGATATAGAATGCCTCGTCGTTTCACACCACGGCTCAAAATACTCGTCCGATAAACGATTTCTTGAAAAAGTTAAACCAGAGATCGCCATAATATCGGTCGGGTATAATAACTTCGGGCATCCCTCGAAAGAAGCGATCGCAAGGCTCGCGGATGCTGGAGCAGAGATTTACAGAACGGATTTAATAGGAAATATCTCCGTTAATTCAAAGGATTGTGTTGTTTATGGCTAAGAAAACGGAAAACACGGAATACATCGAGCTGCGACGCGACCTGAAGGAGAAGCGGGCAAAGCCGCTTTACGCCTTTTACGGAAGCGAGAGGTTTATGCTCGGATGGGCGCTGAAGGAGCTTAGAAAAAGGATACAGCCGGGAACCGAGGAGTTTAACGACAGGAGATTCGACGGGAAGACAGTTACTATCGACGAGCTTGCCGACGCACTCGAGATGCTGCCTGCGTTTTCGGATTTCGTGCTTATCGAGGTAACGGATTACGATTTTTCAAAGCTCGGAGACGACGATGTATTGAGACTCAAATCGCTTCTATCCGACATTCCGGAGTATATGTGCGTCGTCTTCATCTTCGATGAAAACGGAATGAAGCTCGACGGCAGACGGAAGCAGAACGCGGAGCTTAAGAAGCTGTTCACCCAGGTCCTGTTTACAAGGCAGGAGGACTCTGAGCTGAGAAACTGGATCAAAAGGCATTTTGCCGCCGACGGCAAGAGCATCTCGGATTCTGACGCAGACTATCTCGCCTATATAACAGGCGGGCTTATGACCTCGATGGCGGGAGAGATCGACAAGGTGACGGCGTATTCAAGGGGTGAGAGGATCACGCGACAGGATATCGACGCCGTTGTCATACCCACTCTTGAAGCTCAGACCTACGAGCTGACGGACGCTCTTCTGAAGGCAAATTACGATACCGCCGCCTCAAAGCTCGGAACGCTTATCAGTATGAACGAGCCTGCCCACCGTATATGCTACGGTATTGCTTTGACCCTGCGCCAGCTTTTCTGTGCGAAGGCTCTGATATCCGAGGGCAAGGGGTCCGATGAGCTCTGCGAGCTTTTTGAAAAGCTAAAGGATTTTCAGGCGCGCAACATCATAGCCGCCGCAAAAAAAATAAGCCTCGACAGAGCGAGGCGGCTTTGCGATATAGCGGCGGACGCGGCGTTCAAGCTAAACTCCGCAAGCTACGGAGACAAGGAAATATTAAAAGAGCTCATAGTAGAGCTTGCGGGAGCGTAATATGGACAGGATCAGGGAAGTGATCGTAGTCGAGGGACGGTACGACAAAAACACCGTTTCTCAGGCGGTCGAAGCGTCAATCGTTGAAACGGAGGGCTTCGGCATATTCTCCGACTCGGAGCGGCTTGAGCTTCTAAGAAGGCTCGGTGAAAAGCGAGGCCTCGTTATCCTGACAGACAGCGACTCGGCCGGCTTTCTGATACGGAATCACCTGAAGGGCAGGCTTAACGGAATAGACGTAAAGATGGCGTATATACCCGATGTGAAAAAAAAAAAAAAAAGAAAGCGCTCCCCTTCAAAGGAAGGGAAGCTCGGCGTAGAGGGAATGCCCAAAACCGTTATCATAGAGGCGCTTAAAAGAGCGGGCGCCAACTTCGAGGAAGAAGAAGAGAAGAGGGACAGGGGAGAACTTAGTAAGTCCGATCTCTATGAGCTCGGACTTAGCGGTTGTGACGGAAGCGCTGAGCGCAGAAGAGAGCTTCTGAAAAGACTCGACCTGCCGGAGCGCTTGAGCACAAATTCGCTTCTTGAGGTGCTGAACGCGCTTTATACGCGGGATGAAGCCTACCGTATAATCGAGAGCGCGGCTATCCAGCCGGCGAGCAGCACGGCGCAGGGCAGCCTGTAGAGCTCGGCAGAGAGGTAATGCGCCTCGTATGTAAGCGGCGTCAGCCTTCCCGCGGCGACCTCGATGATAAGCGCGAGGGATAAAATGAGGTCGGATACAGCGACGGAGAACCGCATAAGCCGCCTGGAGGGCTCGGGAATACCGTTCTTCTTTATGCGGAGTTTTTTGAAAATCAATATTACCACCACCTGAAAATCCCGAAATTCGGGATTTTTTCTTTTATATTAGTATGATATTTCCGCTTTTTCAAGCGGAAATATGTACCGGATTAAGATAACGGATAATTTGTCGAAAAACGCCGAAACTTGCGATGAAAAATGCTGGAAATATGAGGTAAACTATGAAATAATACCTGCCGTACAAGGGAGGATGATTGCCGTGCGCTCATATGAAAGGGGCAGAACGAGAGTCGACTGCGAATACGGCAGAGTTACGCTGCTGTACTATCTTACCGAGGACGCCGGAGGCTTTGGGATCAGAATCGAGGCGAGAGAGATCTTTGAAAGCAAGACGTTAGCGGGCATCTCTCCGATCAGAGAAGAGGTGGAGGCTATGATACGCGACTTCTGCGAGGGGTCGGTATTTCCCATTTCCCTATATGATGTGGTCTACGACAGGCTTGCGGAATAATAATCGCAATTTATGCAATTTAATATGTACATTTTAGAAAAAATGTGTTAAACTTCTATAGATAAAAAAATATACGGAGGCGGAATAAAGATGAAATGTCCGTTTTGCGGCTTCGCCGAGAGCAAGGTAATAGATTCCCGTCCTAACGATGAGACTATTCGCAGGAGAAGAGAGTGCCTGTCATGCCAAAAGAGGTTTACCACATACGAGTTCGTTGAGCATATGCCCATCGTCGTTATAAAGAGGGACGGGAGCCGCCAGTCCTTCGACAGGGTCAAGCTAATAAACAGCATGGTGAGAGCCTGCGACAAGCGTCAGGTCAGCCTTGCGGATATCGAGGGAATTGCCGACGCGATAGAGCTCGAGGTGCAGAATTCTCTCGAGCGCGA
>ONTN01000121.1 GCA_900320765.1 uncultured Eubacteriales bacterium | reverse complement strand
CCTCCCTGAAAATTATAAATATTTAGCGACGCTCGAACGCACGAGAGCTCTCTTGAGCCTTGCCTCTGCGGCCGTTATCTCGTAGTTTGAGCGATCTGCCCGTTCCTTAAGCGCCTGCTCAGCGGCAGCGCGAGCGCGTTCCGCTCTCTCAAGGTCGATATTCTCCGCCCACTCAAAGGTCGTCGGGACGAGCCTCACTTCGTCTTTTGAGACCGTGAGAAGTCCGCCGATGCATGCGGCGCGCTTTACTTCACCGTTAACGTAGACCCTTGCCTCCCCCATTCCGAGGGCGGTAACGTAGCTTATATGTCCCGGCAGGATACAAATGTCCCCGTCGATCGTCCTAACGAGGAGCTTTTCAGCCTCCCCGTCAAATATCTGACCGTCGAGCGTAGCTATCCTGAGCTTGAAGGTATTTGCCATTACTGAGCCCTCTTTGCCTTCTCGACAGCTTCGTCGATGCTTCCGACGAAGAGGAATGCGGACTCCGGAAGGTCGTCGTGGCGGCCCTCGATTATTTCCTTAAAGCCGCGCACGGTCTCGCTGAGGGGCACATATTTGCCCTCCATTCCGGTAAACTGCTCCGCAACGGAGAAGGGCTGGGAGAGGAATCTCTGGATCTTTCTCGCTCTCGCGACGACGAGCTTATCCTCCTCGCTCAGCTCGTCCATACCCATGATGGCTATGATATCCTGAAGCTCCTTATACCTCTGGAGCATCTCCTGCACCTTGCGGGCGACCTCGTAATGCTCCGCTCCTACGATCTCCGGAGAGAGAATGCGGCTCGTGGAGCCGAGAGGATCGACGGCGGGATATATGCCTAGCGACGCTATCGAGCGGTCAAGCACCGTTGTCGCGTCAAGGTGAGCGAAGGTAGTCGCGGGCGCGGGGTCGGTAAGGTCGTCTGCCGGAACGTAAACCGCCTGAACGGAGGTTATCGAGCCCTTCTTCGTGGAGGTTATGCGCTCCTGAAGGGCGCCCATCTCGGTGGCAAGAGTCGGCTGATATCCGACGGCTGAGGGCATACGACCGAGCAGAGCCGAGACCTCTGAGCCTGCCTGAGTGAAGCGGAATATATTGTCGATAAAGAGAAGCACGTCCTGATTTTTTACGTCGCGGAAATACTCCGCCATCGTAAGGCCGGAGAGTCCGACGCGCATACGCGCTCCGGGAGGCTCGTTCATCTGCCCGTAGACCAAGGCGGTCTTTGAGATAACTCCCGACTCCTTCATTTCATAGTAAAGGTCGTTACCCTCGCGGGTACGCTCGCCGACGCCGGTGAATACCGAGAGGCCGCCGTGCTGAGTGGCTATATTATGGATAAGCTCCATAATTAGCACCGTCTTTCCGACTCCCGCTCCGCCGAAAAGGCCGATCTTGCCGCCCTTTGCGTAGGGGCAAATGAGGTCGACGACCTTGATGCCCGTCTCAAATATCTCGGTGGCACTCTCCTGCTCATCGTAGGCCGGGGCGTGGCGGTGGATAGGCCAGCGCTCCTTTGCCTTCGGGGCGGGCATATTGTCGACAGGCTCGCCGAGCAGGTTGAAGACCCTGCCGAGGCACTCCTCGCCGACGGGTACGGTTATCGGGCTGCCCGTATCAACAGCGTCAAGTCCGCGGCGAAGCCCGTCGGTAGAGCCCATGGCGATGCAGCGGGCTACGTTGTCGCCTATATGCTGCATAACCTCGCAAATTAGGTTCTTATTATCTCCCCTTACCTCAACGGCGTTTAACAGATTGGGGAGCTCGCCGTCCTTGAATCTGATGTCAAGGACGGGGCCGAGAATCTCGATTACCTTTCCTGTGTTCATAAGCTAAACTCCTTACAGAAGGATGATCCGTTACGCGCCGGCTCCGGCGACGATCTCCGTTATTTCCTGAGTTATCGCGCCCTGTCTCGCGCGGTTGTATTTAAGGCTGAGGTCCTCTATCATCTCCTCCGCGTTCTTCGTCGCGGAGTCCATGGCGTTACGCCTCGCGGCCTGCTCCGAAGCATCGGACTCGCAGAGAGCACCGAACACGACGCCGCCGAGATATTCGGGTATTATCCTGTTGAAAACGGTCTCTCCGTCCGGCTCGTAGATAGTCACCGAGCCGGATTCCTTTTTGCGGATTTTTCCTATATTCCTGTCCAGCGGCAGAAGCTTGATAAGCTTCGGTGTCTGGGTGAGCATCGATTCAAAGCTCGTGTAAACGAGGCTCACCTCGTCAAACTCGCCCTTCAGAAAAGCGGAGCATATACCCTTCGCCATTGTAAAGCTGTCGGAGATCGAGAGCTCAGCCGCGAGGGGATATGAGTCTGACCAGATATCCTCTTTATGTGCCGTCATCGTCTCAAGCGCTTTCTTGCCTATCGGGAGCACGGTCACGGGGCCTTCGCCCCTGTCCTCCTCGAAAAGCTTGAGCACGTTATGGTTGTAGCCTCCGGCAAGGCCCCTGTCTCCCGCGATGATAACGTAAAGCTTTCTCTTGACCTCACGCGGAAGGATATAGGGCGAGGAAAACTCTGAATCCTGAGCGGCGATATCCCCGGCCGTATCGTACATTAGCTGGAAATAAGGTCTCGTTCTCTTCGCGCTCTCCTCAGCACGCCTGAGCTTTGACGCGGCGACCATCTCCATGGCCTTCGTTATATGCTTCGTTGATTCCATGCTGCGGATACGAAGCTTTATATCCTTCATAGATACTCCGGCCATTTACGTCACATCCTTATCTTGATCTTGCCTCGGTAAATTTTTCGGTAAACTTTGAAAGAGCCTCCTTGAGCTTTTCCTCTGTTTCCGGCTTCATAACTCCGGTCGACTTTATCTCGGCCGCAAGCTCGTACTCTGACTTGTCGATATACTCGTAAAGCTCCCTCTCATAGTCGGAGACGTCCTCTACGGCAACGTTTTTAAGGTAGCCGTTCGTCGCGGCGTAGAACAGGCAGACCTGCTTTTCGACCGGGATAGTCGCCCCGTTCTTCTGCTTGAGCACCTCTACGATGCGCTCGCCGTGGCTGAGTCTGTCCTTAGTATCCTTATCGAGGTCGGAGCCGAACTGAGCGAAGCTCTGCAGCTCGCGGTACTGGGAATAGACGAGCTTCAGCGTGCCTGCGACCTTCTTCATCGCCTTGATCTGCGCGTTTCCGCCCACTCGGGATACCGAGATGCCGGGGTTTACGGCAGGCATAATTCCCGCGTGGAAAAGCTCGGTCTCAAGGAATATCTGACCGTCGGTTATCGAGATCACGTTCGTCGGGATATAGGCGGAAACGTCTCCCGCCTGGGTCTCGATTATCGGAAGGGCGGTAAGCGAGCCTCCGCCGTACTCCGGTGCCATTCTCGCCGCTCTCTCAAGCAGCCTTGAATGGAGATAGAATACGTCTCCGGGATATGCCTCGCGGCCGGGCGGTCTTCTGATAAGCAGGGATATCGCTCTGTACGCGACGGCGTGCTTGCTGAGGTCATCGTAAATTACGAGGACATCCTTGCCCTGGTCCATAAAGTATTCGCCCATGGTGCAGCCCGAATAAGGCGCGATGTACTGCATCGGAGCGAGCTCGGACGCAGATGCGGAGACTACGATGGTGTAGTCCATGGCTCCGGCGGCCTGAAGGGTGGTGACGACCTGAGCCACCGTGGATTGCTTCTGTCCGATGGCAACGTAGATGCAGATCACGTTCTCATTTTTCTGATTGATGATCGTATCGATAGCGATAGTGCTCTTTCCCGTCTGCCTGTCGCCGATTATAAGCTCGCGCTGGCCGCGCCCGATCGGTATCATGGAGTCGATAGCCTTGATACCTGTCTGCAGCGGAACGGAGACGCTCTTTCTCTCTATTATTCCGGGCGCGGGGGATTCGATGGGGCGGTACTCAACCGCGTCTATCTCGCCCTTACCGTCGATAGGCGCTCCGAGGGCGTTTACGACCCTGCCAATGAACTTTTCGCCCACCGGTACGGATACGACCTTGCCCGTGCGCTTTACGGTATCTCCCTCTCTGATGCCCTCGTCGCGGCCGAGGATAACGATGGATACGGTGTTCTCCTCGAGGTTCTGAGCCATGCCCATCTCCCCGTTCGGGAACTCGATAAGCTCGTTCATAAGGCAGTTTGTAAGCCCCGTGGCTCTCGCTATTCCGTCTCCCACGAGGATAACGGTACCCGTCTCCGTCTCCTCTATCTTCGGCTCATAGTATTTGATCTGAGCTTTTATAAGCTTGGTTATTTCTTCAGGTTTTAGTTCCATATTATACCGGCTCTCTTAATAATTGATCACAGAACTGAATCTGAAAGCGATTTTTCTATCTCCTCAAGTCTTCTCCGGACGCTTCCGTCGTACTGTCTGCCCTCCATCGTGAGAAGCACGCCTCCCAGACCAAGTATTACGCCGTCAAGGACAAGGGCTTTGAGATTCTCGACTTCC
>ONTN01000043.1 GCA_900320765.1 uncultured Eubacteriales bacterium | reverse complement strand
TTGGCTCCGAGCTTGGCCGTAACGAGGGCGTAAGCTGGCTCTCTTCCGATTTCAAGAAGAAAAACGGATATTTAAGAAGCATAGAGCTCAGCCGTGAGTACGAAATATACCGCCAATGCTACTGCGGCTGTACGTTCTCGCTTGAGGCGGCAAAGGAACATTGAAAGAATCGCCCCGCCGGTTTCGGCGGGGCGACGGTTTTTATTCGAGGTTAAGCCTCTTTTTGAGATTTATCCAGGTTAGGAAGTAGAACACCGCGGACTGGACGAGGGCGAGACCGCCGTAAATGGCCATCTGTATGCGCCATTCGCTTATCGCGTCGTATATGCCTCCCAGGAGGAACATCACGCCCGTAACGTTGAAAACGCTCTCACCGAGGACGGCGAGCACTATGATCCGCGTTACCGAAGCCGCCGTGCTCAGTACAAAGTAGAAAAGGACGGAGAAGCCCATTTTTCCGCGGGCAAAGCCGTGACCTATGCTGAGAGCGGCGTAGAAGTTGAGGCAGATTGCGACGACGGAGATCAGGCCGACTACAATAAGCTCGACCGCTCCCTCGATAAACACGGCGGCGTTACCGCCGGAGAGACGCATCAGGTAATCCCAAAGATTGCCGAGGGAGGCAACTATGGATGAGTTTGTGAAGTACGCGATAAATACGGCTATAAGGTCAACGATAGCGGACAGGACTATCCAAATAACGCTGACTATTATCTTCGCCCAAATGATGGAGCTGAGCTTTACCGGGAGGGTCATCGTGAGATATCCCTCGTCGCCCAAAAGATTCCGCTTGAAGCGGGATACCATAACGACAATGCACACAACGAAGACGGCGACGAGAGCGGTGGCGAAGAGACCCATAAAAAGCATGAGCAGCAGTTGAAGCACAAACGGAAGCTCGGCTTTGTTAAGAAGCTCGAGAGCGAAACGCACGGCAACGCTCATAGTGAGGACGATGAGGAACAGCAGCGGCAAAAGCCTTGCGGTGGCTCTGAATTCGTGCTTTATAAGCTTTCTCAGCATCTGAACACCTCCCTGAACAGAGCGTCGACGCTCTTGCCCTCCTTTTCGCGGATATCGTCCACGGTGCTGCGGAGGACTATTCTGCCCTGATTTATGAATACCACGTCGTCAAGCACCGTCTCCACGTCCTGTATGAGATGGGTGGATATAACGACGCTCGCCTCGGGGTCGTAATTTCCGATTATCGTATTCAGAATGTAGTCGCGGGTCGCGGGGTCGACTCCGCCTATCGGCTCATCGAGCAGATAGAGCTTCGCCCTGCGGCTCATCACCATAATGAGCTGCACCTTCTCGCGGGTGCCCTTGCTCATCGCCCTTATCCTCATATTCTCGCCGATCGAGAGGTTTGAGAGCATAGTCCTCGCCCGCTCAAGGTCGAAATCGGGAAAGAAGTCCTGGTAATAGTTAAGCAGCTGAGTGACCGTCATCCACGTCGGGATATTCAGTCTCTCGGGTAGGTAGGAGACTATTCTTTTCGTCTCGACGCCCGGCGCTGAGCCGCAGATCAGCACCTTGCCGGAGGTCGGGGTAAGAAGCCCGTTTGCCAGCTTTATGAGGGTGGTCTTCCCCGAGCCGTTCGGCCCGAGAAGACCGGTTATCTTACCGGGCTCAATCGTGAGGTTTACGCTGTCGAGAGCCTCGGTGCTCCCGTACCTTTTCGTGAGGCCGATACATTCAAGAGTTGCCATTCGGCTTTTCACCTTCCTTTATGAATCCTATGATGTCCTCGCCCGCGTAGCCCAGCCGGTTCATAAACGCGGTGAATTCGGAGAGCCGCTCGCTCGCAAGCTGGCGTCTTACGCGGGCGACCGAGTTCTCCTCCTCGGTGACGTATCTTCCCGAGGTACGCTGAGCGTAAACGAGGCCTTCGCGCTCAAGCTCGCTCAGAGCGCGCTGCATCGTGTTCGGGTTTACCCCCGCCCAGGCGGCAAGCTCGCGCACGCTTCTCAGCTTTTCCCCGGGCCTCAGCTCACCCGAGGCTATTGAGAGCTTGAAGCCCTCTATTATCTGGCTGTATATCGGCGCGTCCTGCCTGAAATTCCAGTCCATAGCTCACCTCCAAGCTGTATTAGAACAATAATACAATACTTCAAACCGCGCCGCTTGTCAACGGTATTCGGAGAACTCTTGTTGACAGCGGGGTGTTTTCAGACTATAATTATCGTGTAGGTTTATAGTCGGCACAAGCTGACGATGAACGAAAATGAACGGAGATGATAAAATGGTGAAGATTTTTTGCTACAACTGCGGCAAGCCTATATTTGTCCCCGATGGAAAGACTTCCGTATTTTGCACCGAGTGCGGAACGAAGCTGACGGTTCCCGCAGCCCCCGCCGCCGGGTTGAGACCCCTGTCGAGGAAGCGCCGAAGGCTGAGGTTCCCGTTGTCGAGACGCCGGTCGTCGAGGCTCCGAAGGCCGAAGCCCCGGTCGTGGAAGCTCCGAAGGTTGAGACTCCTGTAGTTGAGGCGCCCAAGGCCGAAGCCCCTCATTTTGAGGCGCCGAAGCCCGCTCCCGCGCCCCAGCCCTCGCCCGTCGCTGTGGCTACAGCGGCTCCCGCTGCGACTGCGCCCGCTGAGGAGAAGCCCAAGAAAAAGAAGGGGCTTCTTATCGGGATAATCGCCGGCGCCGCCGTGCTGCTTCTCGCCGCTGCCGCTGCCGTGTTTATGTTCCTCATTAAGCCCGGCATGGACTACACCGCCGCCCAGAAGCTTTTGGAAGACAAGAGCTATGACGAGGCGATAGCTGCCTTTGAAAAGCTCGGCAATTACAAGGACAGCCAGGCGAAGGCCGACGAGGCCAGACTTGAGAAGGCGATAAAGCTCGTCTCCTCCGGCAAGTTCGACAAGGCGGTCAAGGAGCTAAAGGAAATTGAGGACGATGATATTGACCTTGCGAAGCTTAACGAGGCTCTCGGCGACGAGATAGCGAAGCTTGCCTCTGAGGGCGACGTGGACGGAGTTCTCGACGCCATCGACGCCATGGGCGACTACGTTGACAACGCCGACGAGGCTGTCGCCGCCGGAGTATCCGCCCTCATTCAGAACCAAGAGTATTACAGCGCGTATGCCCTGATCGCCGATCTCAGCTCCGATGACGCTATCGAGGATATGAGCGTTGTCCGCGCCGCCGTTACCAAGGAGTTCCAGGCTCTTGTGGACGCCGATAACTTTGATGAAGCCACGAGCATGTACTATTCCCTTGCTGATTATATAGACGATATAAGCGGCATTGCGTACAAGAAGATATCCGAGGCTATCGAGGCAGGAAAATACGATTCAGCCCGCAGCCTGGTGGAGTACATCTACTGGTCCGTTCCCGAGCCCGCAAAGGCCGTCGCCGATAAGGCGAACGCCCTCATCGAGGCGGGCGAGCTCGACGAGGCTATCTTGGTCGCCGGTATCGTTGAGGATTACAGCGAGTACAGACCCATTATATACAGCATAGCCGACAAGTACTTCGAGAACGAGGATTACGAGAAGGCCGCGACCCTCTTCGATTCCATAAGCTGGTATGAGGACGCGAGCGACAGAGCAAAGGCCGCAAGAAGCAAGGTCGCCCTCGATCTTATCGACAAGGAGGGCATGACCGCCGAGGAGTACGCCGAGGTCTACGACGCCGTTAGGGACGCCGGAGCCGAGCAGAGCGTCATCGACGCCTTCATCGTAAAGTGGGCGAAGGACGCCCTTGAGGACGCGGATACCGAGCTTGCCTCCAAGCTTTACTACTCTGTCTACCTGCCCGACAGCGCCGAGGCGGACGTCTACGCCGTCGTTCTCGAGAACCTTCCCAAGACGGCGACCGTAGATTCAAACGGAGTTCTGACCTCTAACGAAGATGAGATCACGGCGATAAAGAGCGTGCTCGACCTCTTCGGATATTACTATGAGAGCGTCCCCCAGATAAAGGATTACCTCACCTGCCTCTCCGCGGGAAAGAGCTTCTCGAATGATGACGTTACCACCCTTTGGGATGTTTCCGGAATGAAGGACATTCTCACCTCCGAGCTCGGCCTCAGCGGAGCGATCGTCGGCAACTGGGAATCTGATGACGGCGAGTACGGCATCGAGATGACCGAGAGGGGCAACGGCACCTTCAACTTCAACTACGAGCTGCCCGCAGGCGATCTGCCGGAGAACACCAGAAGCTGGTACATAGGCGGCCACGATCTCATTCTCACCGACGAAAACGGAGAGGATATCCAGTCCTTTGTCAAGATAACCGTAACGGATCTCGACCATATCACGGTGTATTGCTACAATACGGATACGACCTTAGAGCTCACAAAGGAGAGCTGATCAGCATTAACATTAAGCCGGAGGGGCGACCCTCCGGCTTTTTTATTTCTTGACCTTGCGACACTGCTTTGATATAATACCTCCGAATGATAACTCCGAAGGGAGACGAGAATAATGGCATTTGATCTTGAGAGCTTTGAACCGAAAAACTTTATAGAGGCCTTCGTCAAGGAGGATATAGGTCCCGGCGGCCGCTTCGAGGGACAGACGGTGCACACCCGCTTTCCGCCCGAGCCGAACGGATACCTGCATATCGGACACTGCAAGGCGCTCTGCATAGACTTCGGCACGGCCGAGCGCTTCGGCGGCATAACGAATCTGCGTATGGACGACACGAACCCCGCCAAGGAGGACACAGAGTACGTCGAGGCCATACAGGAGGATATCAAATGGCTCGGATTTACCTGGGACGACAGGTTCTTTTACGGGTCGGACTATTTTGAAAAGACCTATGAGCTCGCCGTCAGCCTGATAAAGAAGGGCCTCGCATACGTCTGCGAGCTCACACCCGACCAGTTCCGCGAGTACAGGGGCGATACCTCCACCCCCGCGAGGAGCCCATACAGGGACAGACCGATAGAGGAGAGCCTTGACCTCTTCGAGAGGATGAAGAACGGGGAGTTCCCCGAGGGCAAATACACCCTCCGCGCCAAGATAGACCTCGCGAGCGGAAACTTCAATATGCGCGACCCCGTACTCTACCGAATCAGATATATCGAGCACCATCGCCAGGGCACGAAGTGGTGCATTTTCCCGATGTACGACTTTGCCCACCCGATCCAGGACGCCCTCGAGGGGATAACCCACTCCCTCTGCTCGCTGGAGTACGAGGATCACAGGCCGCTTTACGACTGGGTCATAAACAACGTGGACGTGCCCTCGAAGCCAAGGCAGATCGAGTTTGCGAGGCTGGGCATAAACTACACCGTTATGTCCAAGCGCAAGCTTAGAAAGCTCGTTGAGGAAAAGTACGTCTCCGGCTGGGACGACCCCAGAATGCCCACCCTCTGCGGGCTCAGACGAAGGGGCTATACCCCCGCGTCTATCCGCGATTTTACGGACAGGATCGGCGTCGCCAAAAACCCGAGCACGGTCGAGTATTCCCTGCTTGAGAGCTGTCTGAGGGACGATCTCAACCTCCACGCGCCGAGGCGTATGGCGGTGCTTCATCCCGTCAAGCTCACGATCGTGAACTACCCCGAGGATAAGTCCGAGACGCTTGAGGTCGAGAACAACCCCAACGATCCCGAGGCCGGCACGAGACCCGTAAGCTTCTCCCGCACGCTTTACGTTGAGGCGGACGACTTTATGGCCGAGCCCGTTCCCAAGTACAAGAGGCTCACGCCGAACGGGCCCGAGTGCAGGCTCAAGGGCGCCTACCTCGTCACCTGCGTCGGCTACAATACCGACGAAAACGGGAACGTGACCGAGATACTCTGCGAGTACGACCCGGAGTCAAAGGGCGGCGACCCCGCCGACGGGCGCAAGGTCAAGGGCGCAACACTACATTGGGTCGACGCCGCCACCGCCGTCGACGCGGAGGCGAGGATATACGATTACCTCTTCTCTGACCCCGAGCCGGACGCCGCCGAGGACTTCCTCACCTGCCTTAACCCCGATTCGCTTGAGATCGTGGACGGCATAAAGGTCGAGAGGGCTCTCGCTGAGGCAAAGCCGACCGACTCCTTCCAGTTTTTACGCCTCGGCTACTTCGCCGCGGATAAGGATTCAACGCCCGACCATCTCGTATTCAACCGCGCTGTCGCCCTCAAGGACAGCTTTAAAAAATAAAGGAGATAAAGAAAATGAAAAAAATTATCAGTATTATTCTCGCAATCGTTATGGTTTTCGCGCTGGCGGCCTGCGCCGGCAATGCTCCGGAGGATAAGAGCGATCCGACCCCTGCGCCCGCTCCCTCTCCCGAACCGTCTCCCGAGCCCGAGCCTGCGGGCGATGAGGATACCCAGAACCCGATCATGGACTTCATCGGCGAGTACTACGCCAACAGAGCCGTAATGAACGTCGAGCCCATGGGCGACGACGGAGCGAAGGTCAGCGTTCAGTGGTCATCCAGCTACAATGAATACTCCGAGTGGGTTATGAGCGGAAGGCTCGATCCCGAAACGATGACCCTTGAGTACTCAGATTGCGTAAAGACCGACGTTGTGCTCCCTGAGGACGGCGCGTCCGGTACCGAGACCGTCGTTTATGAAAACGGCACAGGCCGCCTCGTGTTCGACGCGGAAAACGGCACAGTTTCCTGGACCGACGATAACGATGAGAACGCAGAGAACGTTGTCTTTATGCTTGACTCAGCAGAGCCCGAAAACCCCGAGTACGAAGCCAAGCTGATGAGCAGCGAGGAGGCGGCTGAACAGATTGAGACGGCTATGCAGTATTATCTGGAAGAGGCCTACGGCGACAAGGTGTTCGATGCGCGTATCTACGTTGAGAAGGTCTACACGCGCGAGGAGGAGCTGGCCAACGAGACGCTGGCTTCCTATAACCTCGGCGCAGATGAGTACGCCTTCGAGGTCAGATATGAGCTCAAGCCCTCTGAGGGAACGGATATAAACGAGCTTTTGGTCGGAAACGGCAGCTTAGACGAGGATGGCGAGTGGGTAGTCGATAAGTACGGCGTCGGCGTCCTCAGAGCGAATGACGATGGGCAGCCCGAGTACATAATCACCGACTTCGGAACCGGCTTTTGATTTTAGCAAGGGGCGCGTTTCAAACCGGAGACAGGTCTAATAAGCCAAACGGGCGGGGATCATCCCCGCCCGTTTGGCTTGTTTTATGATATTAGCTTCCGTATTACAAAAAGCTGGAGACTGCGGGGAAGGGCGCTAAGCAGCATAAGAAGCGGATTTCTGTTCAGGCTGTAAACGAAGCGCGGGCGCTTCGCCTCGAGCGGGCGAAGGACGCGCTCTGCGAGCTTTTGGGGCGATACCGTGTGCGACTCAAAGCCCGCGACTATCTTTTTGAAGCGCTCCGCGTTTACGGAATAAAGCTTTGTTTCTTCAACAAAGCGATCGAGAGCCCGCATCGAGGCGGGGAGCATACCGGTATTCACCGCGCCGGGGCGGACTACGGATACGGATACGCCGAGCAGCTGCAGCTCCATTGCAAGCGAGAAGGCGTATTTATCAAGCGCCGCCTTCGTCACGGCGTAAATACCCGTAAACGGCAGGGGATCGAGGGGCGCAAGCTCGCTCGTTATGATGACAATGCGCGCGCCTTCGTTTAGAAGTGGGACAGCGAGCCTGTTTACCCGGGCAACGCCGAAGAGGTTTACGTTGAAAATTCTCGAAAACCCGTCCTCGCCCATCTCGACGAGGGAGCCGAGGTTATAAAGCCCGGCGGCGTGGATAACTCCGTCGAGTCTTCCGATTTTCAAAAACGCTTTCTCGAGCGAGGCGGGGCTCGTCAGGTCTGCACGGATAAAGTCGCCGCAAGGCTCGGAAGGCTCGGAGAGGTCCAAGCCGACGACCTTATGCCCGCGTTCGGTAAGAGCGCGGCAGATAGCGGAGCCCATACCCCCGCCTGCGCCGGTTACAAGATATTTTGACATAGCTGCGCCTCGCTTTCAGCTGCTTTCTCAAAAGCTGACCGATGGTGAGAAATTACTTCGTTGATTGTCCGTCTGCTTTGCCGTATTTATGGAAGCAATCAATATCCTGCGGATTGTCCCACACTGATCAAACAGCGGTTTAAATAAGGATTTATCTGTCAATTCTGATTTGGAAAACAGTTCAAGCCAATACTCCGTTTCATAACACTCTTTCAATGCGATTTGCAGTTTGGCAACGAAATCAGCTTTGCTGTGGGCATAATTGGCTTCGTGGATGTTTGCCCCGATGGAGGTGCCGGAACGTTCCAATTGATTAACAAGCGAATAATGCCCTTTTACAGTATCGCAAAGCTTTAATATTTTAACGGAAAAATCCATAGACAGATCGATAAGCTTATTCTCTTTCATCCCAATTACCTCTGGATAATGATAGCATAGCAAATAAAATATTGCTGCGCAAGATGAAATAATCCCTCGGATTATGAAATATTTTGCCTTCGGCAAAATGTGAAATAAAATTCGTTCCTCTATGTGCGAAGCACATTTCACACGCCGAAGGCGTATTTCATATGCCACAAGCATATTTCACTCGTTCCGTAAGGAACGAATTTCATTGAAAAAAGCACTTGCTGTGCAAGTGCTTTTTTCATGGTGGACCTGAAGAGATTCGAACTCTCGACCTCACGGATGCGAACCGTGCGCTCTCCCAACTGAGCTACAAGCCCTTATTGACTTCTGCTCAGATATTATACCACACTTTTTTGAGTTGTAAAGAGTTTTTTTATCCTAATGCCACGTCGAGCGCCATCATTACCGTAAAGCCGGCGGCAAACATTATCGTTCCGACGTTCGAGTGCTTTCCGTGGCTCATCTCGGGGATAAGCTCCTCAACTACCACATAGACCATCGCTCCGGCGGCGAAGGAGAGAAGGTAGGGCAGCAGCGTGGTGACGAAGCGGGCGGCGATTATCGTAAGAAACGCGCCGGCAGGCTCCACCGCTCCTGAGAGCACCCCGTAAACGAAGCTCTTGCCCTTTGAAACGCCCTCGGCGTGGAGGGGCATCGAGATTATCGCGCCCTCGGGGAAGTTCTGTATCGCGATGCCGATAGCAAGGGCGAGAGCGCCCGCGAGCGTCACACCGTCCCAGCCCTGAAGCCAGCCCGCGTAAACTACGCCGACTGCCATTCCCTCGGGGAGATTGTGCAGTACGACAGCCAGGACGAGCATCGTCGTCCGAGCAAGGCTCGTTTTCGGGCCCTCGCTCTCCTCGCTCATCATATGCAGATGCGGTATAAGCCCGTCGAGGGCGAGAAGAAAGAGCACGCCCGCCCAGAAGCCGACGACAGCGGGCACGAATGCAAAGGAGCCCATATTCTCTGACTGTTCGATCGCGGGTATGATGAGGCTCCAAACGCTTGCCGCCACCATAACCCCTGCGGCAAAGCCCGTAAGCGCCCTCTGCACCATCGCGCCGAGCGACTTCTTCATAAAAAACACCATGGCCGCGCCGAGCGCAGTCCCTAAAAAGGGTATCATTATCCCCTTGATTACTTCAGCTTTCATCTGTTCCTCACGCTCCCTTTATGTCACTCTATTCTATGCAAGCAGAAAAGTTAGAGATAACTAACTATTTACATTATAGCACGGGAGCATTAGGCTTGCAAGCGGGCGTTATAATTTTCTCATTATCTCGCGGCGGAGGCGAACGAGGATCCGTTTCTCGAGGCGGCTGATATACGACTGAGATATGCCGAGGCGGTCTGCAACCTCCTTCTGCGTCAGCTCCCGTCCGCCGCCGAGACCGAAGCGGAGGGAGATGATCTCCCGCTCGCGGCCCGAGAGTATCGAGAGAGCGTCAGATAGGAGCTGGCGGTCAACGTCGTCCTCAAGCGGCTCGAACACGCAGTCGCCGTCCGTGCCGAGAATGTCGGAGAGAAGGAGCTCGTTCCCGTCCCAGTCCGTATTGAGCGGCTCGGATATGGATATCTCGGCGCGGCGGTTCGCGGCCTTGCGGAGAAACATTAGTATCTCATTTTCAATGCAGCGGGAGGCGTAGGTCGCGAGCTTGATGTTCTTGTCCGAATTGAACGTGTTGACCGCCTTGATAAGGCCGACGGCGCCTATGCCGGTAAGATCCTCAAGGTTCACGCCGGTATTCTCAAAGCGCTTGGCTATGTATACGACGAGGCGGAGATTGCGCTCTATAAGCAGGCGGCGAGCCTCTTCGCTGCCTGAGATGAGCTCGGCTATCGCCTTCGCCTCCTCCTCGCGGCTAAGTGGGGGCGGGAGGTCGTCACTTCCGCCTACGTAGAAAAGGGATTCCGTGCAGAATAGCTTTTTTAAGAATAAGATCAGCTTCATACAAATGCTTCAGCAATAGCCTATTGCCGAATAACCTCCTCCTTCAATTTTCAGTCCCGAGGCAATGCCGACGAGCGGCGCCTCGCTCCTGCCGCTTACAAAATCGGGGCGAAAGCAGAGAATAAGGCCGCTCTCAACCCCGAGAGAGCGGTAGGGGACGAGGGAAAAGCGCAGGCCCGTCCTCTCCGCAAGCTCCGGCATAAGGCCGACGGGGTCCTTCCCGCTTTTTAAAAGAGCCGCCGCGCCGGGCTCGAAGAGGCAGGAGACGGCGTCCACCGTCGTCACAATCACCCGCCTGCCTGAGATGGGATCGCGCAGGTCGTTGCCCGTATCCATAAGGGCGCGGAGCTTTGCCTTTTTGCCGCCGAGCCCTATCTCGATATCCTCGACCCTGCGGAGGGCGACGCTCTTTGCCCCGCCCCTCAAAAAGAAGGCGAAGGCCGCCCAGGAGATGAGGAAGGCCGCGGCAAAGAGCTTCATATTCCCGCCGCCGAGCCCGCCACCGACAGCTGTAAGGGCGCCTCCGAAGGCAGCAGAGAGGCCGAGGAAGCAGAACAGCCTGCGGGCAAAGCTCCTTTTTCCGCCGAATACGGTGAGCGCCATCAGCACGGCCGACGCGAGAGCCGGAACGGGCGAGGCAAAAAAGCCGCCGTACAGGGCGGCAATAACGGAATACGCCCCGCCGATGGCGGCGGCAAGAACTATGCGGCGGCGCTTTACACCGCCGCCTGTTACGCGGGCTGTCAGAATGAGAAGCACGTAGTCCGCGAGGGCGTTCACGATAAATACCTCGTCCGGATATAAAACTCTCAAGGAAGCACCTCCCAGCCGGAAAATCATATCACGCTCAGGCGGCGAAAGAGGTCAGACCGCGAAAAAATATATGGACATCTTTAGGGGAAAATGATAAAATCGGGACAGAAAGTATTAACTCTCAGGAGGACGGTATGAGCGAGATACGCGATATAAATTTATGGGAATCGGGAGAGAAAAAGATGGCCTGGGCGAAGAGGTATATGCCACTTCTGAACGGTATCGAGGCTGAGTTTTTGCGGGATAAGCCCTTCGAGGGGCTCAAGGTATCGGTGTGCCTCCATCTTGAGGCGAAAAGCGCCGTTCTTTGCCGCGTTATCGCCGCGGGCGGTGCCGAGGTGAGAGTCTGCGGCTCGAATCCTCTCTCAACTCAGGACGATGTCTGCGCCGCTCTCGTAAAGGGCGGGGTCGAGGTCTTCGCCACCTACGGCTGCACGATGGAGGAATACGAGCACTATATGAACAGAGTTATCGAGAACGGGCCGAACATCGTCATCGACGACGGAGCCGACCTCGTGAGCCTTATCCACTCAAAGCACCCAGAGCTGATACCGGGCATACTCGGCGGCTGCGAGGAGACGACGACGGGCATCATAAGGCTCAGAGCCATGGCGCGTGAGGGCGCTCTTAAGTTCCCGATGCTCACCGTGAACGACGCCAAGTGCAAGCACTTCTTCGACAACAGATACGGAACGGGCCAGAGCGTTTGGGACGGCATATTCAGGCTCACGAACCTCGTGGTCGC
>ONTN01000091.1 GCA_900320765.1 uncultured Eubacteriales bacterium | reverse complement strand
GGCCGGGGTACTTCCATGCGTAGTAGCGGAGCATATCCTCATATTTCCTGTCGCCCGTGCCGAGGACGGCGAACTCTATCGGCTTATTTAGCATCTCCTCGATAACGCGGTCGACGAGATCCATGCCCTTCTGCTCGGTCAGACGGCCGATCATTATTACGAGGGGCAGTCCGTCGTTTACCTCAAGGCCGAGCTCGCGCTGAAGATCGCGCTTGCACTCGAGCTTGCCGGACATATCCTCGCGGGAGAAGTTATGCGGGATATATGGGTCGGTGGCGGGGTTCCAATAATCCGTGTCGATACCGTTCATCACTCCGTAGAGTATGCTGCTTCTGCGGCGGAAGATCTCGTCCATATGCTCGCCGAAGAAGGGGCGCTGGATCTCCTCCGCGTAGGCGCGGCTGACGGTGGTAAGGATATCGGAATAGCAGAGGGCGCCCTTCATAAAGTTCACGCTGTCTCTGTCGCAGCGGAGCTGGCTCTCGGCGGCGGGGATATGGGAAAGGCCAAGGATATCGGGAAGGACGCGGTCTGACATCTGCCCCTGGAACTTCAGGTTGTGGACTGTGAATACCGTCTTGATATTGTCATACTTCTCAATTCCCCTGTAGAACTCGCGGAGAAATACGGGCGAAAGGGCGGTGTGCCAATCGTTCGCGTGAAGTATATCGCAATGGAAGTCGGGCAGGTACTGGATGCACTCGACTACGCTCTTGGCGAAGAAGGCGATACGCTCGCCGTCGTCAAAGTAGCCGTAGGCTCCGCCTCTGTTGAAATAATACTCGTTATCAACGAAATAGTAGATAACGCCCTTGTGCTCGAGCATTTCGATTCCGCAGTACTGCGCTCTCCAGCCAAGGGGAACGTAGAAATGGCAGACATATCTCATCTGATCCTTATACTGCTGTGGGATTGCTCCGAACTTCGGGATAATAACTCTAACGTCGCAGTTCTCCTTGCTGAGAGCCTGCGGAAGCGATCCGGCCACGTCGCCGAGGCCGCCGGTCTTCATAAAGGGCACCGCCTCAAATGCGGCGAAAAGAACGCCCATTTTTCTCATTTATTTCACCTCTTTTTCATTTTCATAGAGGGCGGGAGCATTACCCGCCCTGTTTTTTTATTTTCCGAGCTCGTTCTTTGCCATTATAAGAACGGAATCGGCTGCGCCCTTCATAACGGTGCCGGGTGCTATCACATTGGAGCGGTCGATAATGACGTTCTCAATAACGGCGTTCTCACCAATCGTACAGGACTGCATTATGATGCTGTTTCTGACGATTGCGCCCTTCTTGACCTTTACTCCGCGGAAGAGGACGGAATTTTCAACTGTTCCGTCAACCATGCAGCCGGCGGGGATAAGCGAATTCTTGGCAGACGCAGTTTCCGCGTATCTCGTCGGGGCGGTATCGGTTATCTTCGTGAGTACCGGTCTTTCATCACGGAAGAGCTCGTCCACTACGCAGGGATCGAGAAGGTCCATATTGCGCTTAAAGTAATTGTCAGCGGTATAGACGCTGTGAACGTAGCCGGTGACCTTGTAGGTGCGGACGTCCATCTTGTCGTAATCGCCGGCGAGCACCTCAAAGAAATCGAGGTAATCGATTGCGGAATACCACTCAAGCACCTTGAGAAGCAGACTGTAGGTAACAACGAAGCAGTCGATGAACGCCTCGTCGCCGGGCTTTACTCCGCGGAATGTGCTCTTTACCTTGCCTGCCTCAAGCTCAACGCCCATAAGATCCTTATCAGCTTCTGTCGCCGTTATCGTCGCCATGGTAACGTCTGCACCGGACTTCTCATGCTGCTCGATGAGAGCGGAATAATCCATATTTGCTATGACGTTTGCCGTTGTAATAACGACATACTGAGCCTGCGCGCGGGATAGGAACACCATATTCCTGCGGAAATCGCGGAGAAGGAAGCGGGATCCCGGGCTGGAGATGCCGAAGACGGAGCCGGGCAGAACGAAAAGTCCGCCGTTCTTCCTGTCGAGATTCCACTCGCTGCCCGCTCCTACGTGGTCAAGAAGGCTGCGATATTTATATGGGGTAATGATACCAACGCTGGTAATATCGGCGTTCACCATATTGGAGAGCGCGAAGTCGATCATCCTGTATCTGCCGCCGAAGGGAACGGAGGCCGCAGTACGGCCGTTTATCAGCTCTTTGAGATCGGGGGTATCGTAGTTCGCATTGATTATACCTATTGCCTTATCCATTAGTTCGCGCCTCCCTCTCCGTATACTTTCTCATTTCCGAGAACTGCTATAGGCACGCTCTCGTCCGCGCTGCCGAAAACAGCGTTTTTGACGATTACCGCATTCTCACCGAGGATCGCTCTCGTGACCTTAGCGCCCTCCTCGATCCTTGCTCCGGGAAGAATGACGGAGTCGGTGACGACTGCGCCCTCTCCGACAAAGGTATCGGGGCTCATAACGGAGTGCTCAACGGAGCCGAGGATACGGGCGCCGTCCGCCACTATGCTTGTGTGCACCTTGGCGTTGGGGCCGAGGTACTGAGGCGGCCTGGTGTTGACGTTGGAGAGTATGGGCTGGTCGGGATCGAAGATGTTGAACTCGGGGTTCTCGTCGAGAAGCTCCATATTGGTCTGGTGATAGCTGCCGAAGGTTCCGACGTCCTTCCAGAAGCCCTTGAACTCATAGGTAAAGAGCCTCTTCTGCTCGCCGAGCAGCTTGGGGATGATGTTGTTTCCGAAGTCGTGCTCGCTCTCGGGATCGGTCGAATCCTCGATAAGCGCCTTTTTGAGCACTTCCTTTGAGAAGATATAAATACCCATGGAGGCAAGGTTGGAATCCGGATTTTTGGGCTTTTCGGAGAACTTGAGGATGCGGCCCTCATCGTCGGCGGTAAGGATGCCGAAACGTGACGCCTCCTCCCAGGGCACCTGCATTACGGATACGGAGACGTCGGCATTATTCTCTTTGTGATTTCTGAGCATATCCTGATAGTCCATGCGGTAGATATGGTCGCCGGAGAGGATCAGAACGTAGCCCGGATCGTAGAGATCGATGAAGTCAAGGTTCTGGAAAATGGCGTCCGCCGTGCCCTTATACCACTCTGCGCCGGACTCGGTCGCGTAGGGCGGGAGGATGAACACTCCGCCGTCGCGGCCGGACATATCCCAGGCGTGGCCGTTGCCGAGGTAAGCGTTCAGGCGAAGAGGTCTGTACTGGGTGAGAACGCCTACGGTGTCAATGTGGGAGTTCGCGCAGTTGGAAAGTGAGAAGTCGATGATCCTGTACTTGCCGCCAAAGCTTACGGCCGGCTTTGCGACGCTTTTAGTCAGCGCACCGAGGCGGCTCCCCTGTCCACCGGCAAGCAGCATCGCGATGCACTCTTTTTTCTTTGCCAAAGTAACGCACCCTCTTTCAAGTATTTGTATATGATAATTATTTAATTAATACCTTTTTTTACAGCTTCCAGATATCCTTCGCGTACTGCTTTATCGTGCGGTCGGAGGAGAAGAAGCCGGATTTCGCCGTGTTGTGAAGGGAGACTCTGTTCCACCTGTCGCGGTCTGCGTAGAGCTCCTGCAGTCTCTCCCAGGCGCTGACGTAGCTCTTGAAGTCCTTAAGGACGAAGAACTCGTCGTTCGCGCGCATTAGGGTATCGTAGATGCCCTCGAAGTTGCCGGAAAGGCCGGCGTAGGTCCCGTTAACAAGCTGGTCCACTATCTGCCTTATCCTGTAGTCCGCGTTATACTCGTCCCAGCTGAAATAGCTGTGCTCGCGGCGGCAGCGGTCGACCTCCTCGGAGCGGAGACCGAATATCTCGATGTTGTCCTTGCCGACGAGATTTGCTATCTCGACGTTCGCCCCGTCGAGTGTGCCGAGGGTGATAGCTCCGTTCATCATAAACTTCATATTTCCGGTGCCGCTCGCCTCCATTCCGGCCGTAGATATCTGCTCCGAGATATCCGAGGCGGGATAGATGTACTGAGCGTTGGAAACCGAGAAATTGGGGACGAAGGCGACTCTGATCTTATCATTTACCCTCTTGTCGTTATTTATCACGTTCGCCACAGAATTTACAAGGCGGATTACGTCCTTCGCGAAGACGTAGCCCTGAGCGGCCTTGCCCGCGAATACGAAGGTGGTGGGCTCGATCTCATACGAGGAGTCGGAAATGAGCCTGTTATAGAGATCCATGATCTTGAAGACGTTCAGAAGCTGGCGCTTGTATGCGTGGAATCTCTTGACCTGCACGTCGAAGATGGAGCTTGTGTCCACCTTTACCCCGCTCGTCTCCTTTATGTACCTTGCAAGCCTCTCCTTATTCTCGCGCTTTGAACGCTCCATACCCTCTAAGAACGAGGCGTCGTCCTTGTATCTGAGAAGCCCCTCGAGCTCGTCGGCGTTCTTATACCACCCGTCGCCGATGGCGGAGGTGATGAGCTTTGCATAGCTCGGGTTTGCCTGAGCGAGGAAGCGGCGGTGAGTGATGCCGTTCGTCTTGTTATTGAACTTCTCGGGCGTCAGCTCATAGAAGCCGTGGAGCACATTCTCCTTAAGTATCTCTGTGTGAAGCGCGGCGACTCCGTTCACGGCGTGGCCGGCGATGACCGAGAGATTCGCCGTTCTGACCTGACCGTCCCAGAGAATGGCGGTGGAGCGCAGAAGATCGTGCCAGTTCTCCCTGTCTCTCGGGAAGGACTCGCGGTAGCGGCGGTCGATCTCCTCGACGAAATCGTAAACTCTCGGAAGGAGAGCTCTGAACATATCGATAGGCCATTTTTCAAGAGCCTCGGGTAGAATCGTGTGGTTGGTGTAGGAGATCGTCTTCGTGACTATCTTCCACGCGGTATCCCAGTCGAGCCCCTCCTCGTCTATGAATATCCTCATAAGCTCGGGGGCGCAGAGAGAGGGATGAGTGTCGTTCGTCTGAATGGCGACGCGCTTGGAGAATTTCTTCCAGTCCTTGCCGTATTCCTTCTTATATGAGCGGATAATGTTTTCAAGTCCCGCGGCGACGAACATATACTCCTGCTTGAGTCTGAGCACCTTGCCGGGGTCAGCCTTGTCGTCCGGATAGAGGACGCAGGTTATCGCCTCGACGTCGCTGCGGAATTTCATTGCCGCCGAATAGTCGCCCCTGTTGTAGGCGTCCATATCGAAGTTTTCCTTATATGGCTCTGCTGACCAAAGACGAAGGGTGTTAACCGTGTCTCCACCGTAACCCACGACTGGAACGTCGTACGGCACGGCGAGGATGGGATCTCCTCCCTCCCAGGTAAACCAGTACTTTCCGTGCTCCTCGTGTCTCACCACGTGGCCGCCGAAGCGGACGACGACGGCGTTCTCAGGCTTTCTTATCTCCCAGGGGTATCCGTTCTCAAGCCAGTTATCGGGCATCTCGACCTGACGGCCGTCCACTATATCCTGGTGGAAAAGTCCGTAACGGTAGCGGATACCGTTTCCGTGTCCGGCGTAGCCGAGGGACGCGAGCGAATCAATGAAGCAGGCGGCAAGCCTTCCGAGGCCGCCGTTTCCGAGGCCGGGGTCCGCTTCCTCCTTATAGAGCTCGTCCAGATCCTCGCCCAGATCCTTGAGTCCGGCGCGGACCATATCGGTTATACCGAAGTTCATCAGATAGTTTTCGAGCAGCCTTCCGATAAGAAACTCCATTGAGAAATAGTAGATCTGCTTCTGCTCGTCAGCCCTGCACCTCTTCATCGTCTGAGTGCGGACGCTTCTTGCCTTGGACGCGATCAGTCTTGCGAGTACGTTGTAGCGGTCTCTTCTGGAGCAGTCTTCAAATTCTCTCCCTACCTCGGCCGCGCAGAGGGCTCTGTACTGGTTTATGAAATCCTTCTTATTCTTGAACATGCGGTGAAATACTCCTTATGGCTTGTTAATCTTTCTTTTTGGGCGCTGCCGTCTTCGGCGTGGGTATCCTCTTAAGGATTATGCCGCCGATTGGCGG
>ONTN01000008.1 GCA_900320765.1 uncultured Eubacteriales bacterium | reverse complement strand
AGCGTACTGAGCGAGAACGATCCCGTGGACGCAATGGTGTTCGACGAGATTGATACAGGCGTTTCCGGAATAGCCGCGAGGAGAGTCGCCGAAAAGCTCGCCGGAATAGCCGGAAATAAGCAGGTCATCTGCGTGACACATCTTCCCCAGATCGCATCTATGGCGGACGCGCATTTCTCAATCTCTAAGGAGCTATCCGAGGGGCGGACTTACACCCGAGTGGAGCGCCTTGACGGCGAGGGCAGAAAGCTGGAGCTCGCGAGACTGACGGGCGGCGACGTGATAACAGAAACAACGCTGAAAGCCGCCGAGGAGCAGCTTGACGCGGCAGAGAATTGGAAAAAGGAAAACTCATAAAATTCAAATAACGTATATAGCTTCAGCCGGGGCATCGCCCCGGCTGAAAGTTTTTTTACCGTTTTCCGGAAACTGTATTGAAAAACGTATACAGCGGTGATATAATCAGCTAAAAGATTTTGCGTCGCACGGTACGACATAAACGAGGTGATGCTGCTTGAAGGGACGAAAACTCAGCGCCGGGGATATGGCGGCACGGCGGGAGATCATGCTGGAAACGGCGTTTCGCCTTTTTACCGAGAAAAACATCGATTCAGTGACGATGGGCGAAATAGCCGCAGTAACGGGTTTTACGACCCGCTCGCTCCAGAGGTATTTCCATTCAAAGGAAAATCTTGTCGTTGCGGTCTCCACTTGGGCGTGGGAAAACTACTTGAATGTCAACCGCGAACAGAGCCCTGAGAATACGGGGACTGCGGCGGAGACCTATGAGTTTATGGTCGAGTCGTTTATCCGCCTATACCGCGATAACGTCGATATCCTGCGGTTTAACCAGTTTTTTAACGTATACGTCCGCTCACAAATAATCAGTTCAGAGCAGATGCAGCCTTTTATCGCTATGATCGACGCGATTAAGGCGCGGTTTCACTTAGTCTACCTGCGCGGACAGGAGGACGGTACGCTGCGCACTGATTATTCGGAGGAGGAGATATTCTCCACAACGCTTCACCTGATGCTGGCGATAGCGACGCGCTACGCCGTAGGACTCGTATACGACGCGGGAGTAAGCCCCGAGCGCGAGCTTATAGCGCAAAAGGAAATGCTGCTCGCAAGATACACGGTTTAAATTACGGGAGGGATTTTTAATGAAGAAGAACAAGCTTTTATCTATCCTGCTTGCGGTATGCATGCTCCTCGGCATGCTGCCCCTCGGAGCCTTACCGGCGCGGGCGACAGCGGTTGAGAACGGCGTACACACCGGCTTTACCGCGACGAGCGGCACTGCAGGCGCAAGTGGCAACGAGGACTACGATAAGCTGGTTGACGGCGATTTGAACACGAAATGGTGCGTCGTTGACCCGGATAACCCGAACTATATCGAGTTTTACGCCGACGAGGCCTTCGTGCCCACGGGATACATTCTGACCACGGGGAACGACACGGATAAATATCCGGGCCGCAATCCCGCAGGCTGGTTCCTTAAGGCAAAAAACGAGGGCGACGCTTCATGGACTCTGCTTGCATACGTTCAAAACGACACCGTTTTGCAGGCGGAGAGCACGACCTCGTATAAGTTCCCTATCAGAAACATCAACGCATATAAATATTTCCGCTTTGAGTTCAACCGCGGCAGGGAGGGCAACACCGTTCAGCTTGCGGAGCTTCAGCTCATAAGCGGCGAGGATCTCATCCACGATCTTACGCACTATTCCTCCGTAACGGGCGAGAGATTTTATAAATACACGGGCGAGGAGATAACGCCCGCATATACCGTCAAGGCGGGAGACGGAGAGAAGCTTATAAAGGGCAGAGATTACAACGAGTTCATAAACCCCTATCCCGTGAAGGACCCCGGAATATATACAGTGACGATCGACGGCATAAACCCGTACAGCGGAAGAAGAACGTTTGACTTCACGGTAGGCGACGGGTATAAATACCTGGACGAAAACGGAGAAGAACAGCTCTGCGAGGATTTCGAGGTACTTGTGGGGGGCGGCGATACCGTCCTCGGCACGGGCGGAGATGCCCCGGCTTGGTACGTCGTCAGCAGCGACGTGACCTATAACGGCTCCCTCGGCATAGACGGCGACGTGCGCATAATCCTCGTTGACGGGAAGACGCTGACCGCAGCCGCAAACTCCGGCTGCACGATCTGGAACAAGGGGAACGGAAGCCTTACGATCTACGCTCAGAGCGCGGGAGAGACCGCCGGAGCATTGAATGTGAAGTCGTGTAATGACAGAGCCCTTAGAGTTGATAAGCTTACCGTAAACGGCGGTGACCTCCGCTTTACGAGAACGCAACCCTACGACGTCGTGGAAGTCGACGGCAATTTCAACTTCAACGGCGGCAACGTGACCGTTGACGGCGGAAGCGGCAGACTGTACTTCTATAACCTGCACCTTAGCTGGCTTAACTCTACCGACAGCTTCAGTGCAAAGGAGTATGCTTATAATACCGTCGTCTTCGAGAAGCCATTCAAGACGGACGATAATTCGGCGGTTTTCAGCGGAGAGCTCACCGGAGAGGAAATCTCGAAGCTTAATGGAAAGACCCTCGTTCCTACGACTCTGTCCGCCGTTACGCTTGCTGATACGGAAAACGGCAGCATCGCGGTGAGCGAGAGCTCGTTTGAGAACGGATACTATGACGGCGAGACCGTGACCCTGACGATCACACCGGACAGGGGGTATTTCATCAGCTCTATAGCCGCAGCGAAAACGGGCGATCCGACGACCTCCGTCGAGCTTAGCGGAACGGACAAAACGCGCACGTTTACCATGCCCGCCTTCCCCGTGACCGTTACAGCCACGTTTGAGACTAACCCGAACGAGATCGAAGTGACAGCGCAGGACTTTGACGCGGCGTTCGAGGACTATACAAGGCCGGAAGCGAGAACGATCAAAATCGCAAGCCTCGGCACGGCGGTTGAAATCACCTCGGTGACCCTCGACGAGAAGAGCTCGGAGAGCTTTGAACTCAACAAAACGGGCGGCGCTTCCCTCGCGGCGGACGGTACCGACGAGACCTATACCATTCAGCCGAAGGAGGGGCTATCCGCCGGTACTTATACGGCGAAGGTGACAGTAGCCTACGGAGCGGGCAAGACCGCTTCCGCTCAGAGCACGTTTACGGTAAAGCCCCATGAGATGACGATATCCGTCCCCGGGCTTACCGAGGGCGACTGGGTCGAGGGCTATTCGAGCGGGCCGCAAAGCCTCGTGTTTATCACCAATAACGGCAGAACGGTCAAAACGATCTCCTCCGTCACGCTGAGCGGAGAGGACGCAGACGCCTTCACCGTAAGGAATTCCTACGGCAACACGGTCGCCGTGGGCGAAACGAATAGTTCGAGCTACATAGTTCAGCCCAAGAGCGGGCTTGCAGCGGGAACGTATAAAGCTATCCTTTCCGTCACAAGCGAGGACGGGGAGACGGCAAAGTGCGAGATAACGTTTACCGTGCTCTCAAAGACCTACGATACGGCGGTCGCCGCCCCGGACTTCGGCACGGTATATTACGGATATTCATATGCCCCGCAAAGAACGTTTACTGTAACATATACCGGCAATGCCTACACCAAGGTCACGAGCATCGAGCTTACCGGCGATGACGCAGATAAGTTTACGCTTGAGGGAAGCCTTGAAGAGCTCGACGCATGGTATTACCTGGGCAAGCTCGTTCCTTCGGTGTATGACCGCGACCTATTCATCAGACCTGTCACCGGACTTCTGCCCGGAACGTATACGGCGAAGCTCAGCATAACGAACGACGGAGGCGTTACCGCCGAGACAGACGTTAGCTTGACCGTCAGCCCCGCTCCTCTCACCGTTTCGGCTAATGCTCAAATGATAACCTTCGGGCAGGCTCCGGCGAACAACGGAGTGACGTATTCCGGCTTCGTGCTCGACGAGGACGAGACCGCGCTCTCTGGCACGCTGGCGTATTCATATACCTATACTCAGTACGGCAATGCGGGTACGTATTCCATTATCCCGGGCGGGCTTACTTCAGATAACTACGCGATAACCTTTGCCGCCGGTACTCTGACCGTCGCTAAGGCGGGGGCGCGGACGCTTGGGGATATAGAGCTTACTGCGCCCTGCAATTCAAGCTTCGTAACGGCTGACGCCTCCGGACTCATGCCCGATAACGCCGGAACGCTGAGTTACGCCGCGGGGAAGGCGAGCGTAACGGGAAGCGTGACAGTTTCTGAGTTTTCGGTCAACGCCGATACCGGACGTGTGACGGCGAAAATTTCAGGCGGAGCCGAGGGCGACGTCATCACCCTTCCCGTTACTGTCAGTTCAGTAAACTACGCGGATTCAACCGTCAAAGCCGTAATAACGCTTTCGGAAGCGAATGACAGACCCTTTGAGGACGTTCCGGAGGGAAGCTGGTACTATGACGCCGTGTATTTCTGCTATGACAGGGGCTATTTCAAGGGAGTCAGCAAAACCCGTTTTGCCCCCGATGGGACGATGACGAGGGCGATGTTCGCAACCGTGCTCTATCGCATCGCAGGCGAGCCGGAGGTCACGGGCGAGATACCGTTTACCGACGTCGAGAGCGGAAAATGGTACACGAATGCCGTTATCTGGGCAGCGGGCGAGGGCATCGTGAAGGGCTACGGCGGCGGCAGATTCGGAACGGATGACCCCGTTACCCGCGAGCAGATGGTTACGATGCTCTGGCGCTTTATGGGTATGCCCGCGGCTGAAAACGCAGACCTCTCCGCTTACGGCGACGCGGATGAGATAAGCGGCTGGGCAAAGGAAGCCTTTTCATGGGCGGTCGGCACCGGAGTAATAAGCGGCAAGGGGAACGGAAGGCTTGACCCCAAGGGAACGGCCAAACGCTCAGAGGTCGCGCAGATCGTTATGAATTACAACACAAAGGTACGTTGAAAACAAAAACAGGAGGGTATGAGCTTAGGCCCAACCCTCCTGTTTTTTACTTAAATCAACCCTTCATTATCTCCGCCGCTCTTAAGAGCATTGCGGCCGTTTCCGCTCTTGTCGCGCCCTTTTGCGGCTTGAGCTTGCCGGAGGAGGTGCCCTTCAGTATGCCGAGCCGGAGACAGGCTGCAACTCCGCGCTCTGCCCATTCGGAGACGTCGCCTCCGTCCGGATGCTCAGCGAGGAGTGAGACGTCAGCCTCACCCTCCGCGCCGAGAAGCCTTGCGAGCATTACCGCAAGCTCCTCCTTGGTTATGTCCTCAGCCGGGCGGAAGCCGCTTTCAGCTCCGTCCTCGATGCCGGAGAAGTACGCCCAGCAGACGGCGTCGTAGCAGTAGGAGGTGGGCGAAACGTCGGGGAGCTCAATCCTTTCAAAACTGTCTTCCGGCGCGGCGAGGCGATAGAGCATAGTTACCGCCATGGCGCGCGTCGTAGCTCTGCCCGGCTCAAAGCGGTAATATCCGGTTCCGTTCAGGATCCCGAGCAAGGCCGCCTCGTCGATCACCTCATAGTACCAGTCGCCAGGCTTCACGTCCCTCATCCAGAAACCGTTATCCGAATACGTTACCGTATCCGCGACGCTGTCGCGCCTGCCCTCTGCCGTCGCAACGGCGGAGTATGTTTTTCCGGGAACGCCCTCGATTGGTGAGGCGTACAGGGTACTCTCGCGATTAGGCTCGCTCCCGTCGTCCGTATAATAAATTTCAGCGCCGGGGGTTGATGAGCTGAACACGAGAATAGACCCATCGGGTGCGGAGACTATATCAGCGCGGGGCGTTACCTCAACTTTAAGCTCCGAGGTATAGGAGCGTATCCCGTTCCAGTTTACTACGCTGACTGCCCGAACTGAGGCGCTTGAGGCGAGCATAAAGGCGCCGGTGTACAGTCTGCCGTTTATCGGGGAGGGGATAGAACCGTCGGTGGTGTAATAGACGCTTCCACGCCCGTCGCCTGAAATGACTATCTTCTGTTTTCCGGTAACGGGGTCCTCAACGCCAGTTATCTCCGGAGCTTTAAGCGCGGGGGTGGTCTCGCTGCCCTTATAAGCGTTCTTATATATCGTCGCGTTCTCAAGCTCTATACCCTTTCGGTAAAAGAGCTCGTTTATCGTAACGAATTCATAGCCCTCTTTCTGCAGCTTGTCGATCGCCATCAGGGCGCCCCTGACCGTGGAGTAGTGCGTGTCGTGCAGGCAGCCGATAGCTCCGTCGCGAGCCGCCTTGACTATCTGGCTGCATACGACGTCCGCCTTGCTTGTGAGGTAGTCCGCCGTGTTCATCGACCAGTAAATAGCGGGCACGTTCGCAGCCTTCAGCACGCGGGAGTTATACGACCCGTAGGGCGGGCGGAGTATGTAGCTGAGGTGAAAGCCGATTGCGTCGTCAAGAGCGGCCTCAACTCTCGATATCTGGCTTTTGACAGCGTCGTTAGACAGGCTCGTAAGCTCGGGGTGATCCCATGTGTGATTCGCGATCTGATGGCCTTCCATCCAAGCTCGCTTTACAGTATCCGGCCTTCTTGCGATATTGAAGCCTACGCAGAAGAAGGTGACCCTCGCGCCCCTCGCCTTGAGCCCGTCGAGCAGCTCCTCGGTATATGCGGAGGGTCCGTCGTCGAACGTGAGAGCGATAAGCTTTGACCCGGAGGCTTCCTCAGCGGCAAACGCCGCCGGAACGAGAGTTAGGAGAATAGCCAGACAGAGTAAAAACGATGCCGCGCGTTTCATTAAAAACCACCCTTTTTGTCGAAATTTGACGATAATATTATTTTAACACCGCGGCGTAAGGAATACAAGAAAAAGAGCGTTTTTTTCGGGCCGGGGTTGACAAAAATTAAAGTCTCTGCTATATTGTCCACGATATGAAAAAGGCGACGATGGAGCCCAGTAGGTTCTCGCTGACCGCGCCAAGAGAGACCCCGTTTGGTGGAAGGGGGAGGCGGACGAGGCTGAAATTACCCTCCGGAGCTTTGGGACTGAAAGAGCTTTTCAATTAGGTTTCTGCGGGAGCGCCCGTTACAGCGCCGAGAGTGTGCGGATAATCCGCAAACTCAGGTGGTACCGCGTAAATCATTGCGCCCTGAGACGTTTTCTCGGGGCGCTTTTATATTTGAAAGGATGTTTTAAGAATGGGTATCTATGAAGAACTTGTAGAGCGAGGGCTTATCGCTCAGGTCACGAACGAGGAGGAGATCAGGACTATGGTCAACTCCGGCAAGGCGACCTTCTATATAGGCTTTGACTGCACGGCGGATAGCCTCACGGCCGGCCATTTTATGGCGCTCACGCTGATGAAGAGGCTCCAGCAGGCCGGCAATAAGCCCATAGCCCTCATCGGCGGCGGCACGACTATGATAGGCGATCCCAGCGGCCGCAGCGATATGAGGAAGATGCTGACCCGCGAGGATATCGATCACAACGCGGAATGCTTCCGCCGTCAGATGGAGAAATTCATTGAGTTCGGCCCCGGCAAGGCGAAGATGGTCAACAATGCGGACTGGCTCCTCGACTTAAACTACGTTGAGCTTCTGCGCGAGGTCGGCGCCTGCTTCTCCGTCAACAATATGCTCCGCGCCGAGTGTTACAAGCAGCGCATGGAGAAGGGACTTTCCTTCTTCGAGTTCAACTATATGATAATGCAGTCCTATGACTTCTACTACCTCTTCCAGCACGAGGGCTGCAATATGCAGTTCGGCGGCGACGATCAGTGGTCGAATATGCTCGGCGGTACCGAGCTCATCCGCAAAAAGCTCGGCAAGGACGCCCACGCTATGACCATCACCCTGCTCACCGACTCAAACGGCAACAAGATGGGCAAGACGGCGGGCAACGCGGTTTGGCTCGATCCGAACAAGACGAGCCCCTTCGATTTCTACCAGTACTGGCGAAACGTAGGCGACGCCGACGTTATGAAGTGCATCAAGATGCTGACCTTCCTCCCGCTTTCCGAGATCAAGGCGATGGAGAGCTGGGAGGGCAGCGAGCTCAACCACGCCAAGGAGATACTTGCCTTCGAGCTTACGAAGCTCGTCCACGGCGAGGAAGAGGCGCAAAGGGCTCAGGATTCCGCAAGGGCGCTCTTCTCCGGCGGCAGCGCGGCGAGCGCGCCCACCGTAGAGATAGGAGCTGACGACGCCCGCGACCTTCTCTCCCTCCTCGTTAAGACCGGCCTCTGCACCTCCCGCGGCGACGCGAGGCGCAATGTGCAGCAGGGCGGAGTCACCGCAAACGACGAGAAGGTGACTGATATAGACAAAGCCTTTACCGAAGAAGAGCTGAGAGCCGGCGTGCTCCTCAGAAGGGGAAAGAAGAACTATTTTAACGTAGTGCTGAAATAAAGCGAAAAAAGGCTTGCAATTTAAAAAACGTTGTGATAATATATGCTTTGCGCGTAATGCGCCTATCTATTCCGAGAAAGAGGTGAATCAAGTTGAAGGAAGGGATCCATCCCAATTACACGCAGACGACCATCAGATGCGCCTGCGGCGAGGTAATAGAGACGGGCAGCACGAAGAAGGATATCAGAGTTGAAATCTGCTCCAAGTGCCACCCCTTTTATACCGGCAAGCAGAAGCTGGTAGACACCAGCGGACGTGTTGATAAGTTCAACAAGAAGTTCGGACTTGCCTGATTCATCTGGTAAAAATAGAGCGCTCAAGGGTTTTTCCCTTGAGCGCTTTTTTATTTCGCCCAGCTCAGCAGCCCCGAGCAAGTTGATTTTGCTGCGAGCTTTGCCGCCTCTGCGAGCATCTTTGCCGCCTCGGCTCTCGTGAGAGCTTCCTTCCCGTCGCCGACGGAGAAGACCTTGACGCTCTCGAGGTTCACGGCTGCCTGAGACGCCCAGGCGGGTACTGAGTCGGAGTAAGAGAGGCTGACGTTCGTAATGCCGAGCGCGTTATTTAGCATAACGGCGGCCTCCGCTCTCGTAACGGAGCGGTTCGGAGAGAACACGATCCTGCCCTCCTTATCGCGCGAGCCGCTTACAACGTTGCCTATGACGGCAGCCGCGACGTATGGCTTCTGCCAGAGGGGAATATCGCCGTCGTCGGAAAAGCCCGTCATAACAGCCCCATTATTAACGTCCGCCCCCGCGACGCAGAGGCACATAGCGAGAAATTCGCCCCTCGAAACGGGAGCTCCGGGATCGAAAAGGTACTCGCTTCCCAGCTTCTCACCGACGAATATGCCCTCCTCGGCAAGATAGGTCGCCGCGTACTCCACGTCCGAGCCCTTGAGGTCGGAGTAAGTCACTTTGGTCTGCTGCTTTTTGATGCTGACGGTGACGGTCGCCTCGTTAGATACGTTTCCAAAGGAATCGACGGCAACGTACTTAAACGTGTCCTTTCCGCGCTTTCCATCGGCCGGTGTGTAGGTAAAGCTTGCTCCCTCGAGCGTCACCGCGCCCTTCTTCGGCTCCTTCGTTACGGAATAGCATACCTCGTCCGCCTCAGGGTCGGCGCTTCTAAGCTCCCCGGCAAGGGTCACCCCGCGGTAGGTTTCAAATTCGAGATTTTCCGCGACAGGCGCGGAGTTGAGATTGACCACCGATGTGGCGAGATATCCCGTCGCCACGGCAGGGGCGGAAGCGGATACAGCGGCGCACAGAAGAGCCGCGAGCAGTATTTTGATTCTCTTATGCTTCATCATTTGACCTCCGAAATAATTGGATACGCTTCTATTCTTAACCGAAGCGGAAAAAATATTCGGTACTCATATGGCACCGGAAATATGAATATTTTCCTAACGGAGGTGATTATTTCCAATGACATACGGGGAAAAGAGAGGAAGGAGAGCGGAGACGGAACAGACGACGGGCAAGAGCCTGAGACGGGAGACAGTGCGGCTCATAGCGGCGGCCGTCCTTTTAGCTGCCGCCGCGGGTACGAGATTTCTTTTTCCGAAGGAGCTCAGAGCTTTTCGCGGCGAGGTGCTGGAAACGGTATCGTTCAGCGTCCCTTACAGGGAGGCTGTCAGCGTATTCGGAGAGGCGATTCAAAATAAGGAGAACGTCTACGAGGCGGCAAAAAAAGCGTGGGGCGCAGTCTCCTCTCAAATCCCGGCGGAAAACGTCGAGCCTGAGACGGAGGAGCTTCACCCCATTATCGCGCCAGAGGATAACGGAGAGGTGAGAGCGGAGGAGAAGGGCACCGTTACGGCAACGGGAGACAGCTCTGCATTTGGAGGATACGTCATAGTTCGCGGCGACAGCGGAGAAACCATATATGACGGCCTTGACGAGGTGCTTGCCTCAGAGGGAGAAGAGGTGGAAAAGGGTCGGCTTTTGGGAAGGAAAAACCAAAGCGGCGATGAAACTTAAGGCCGAGCCCGGCGCTCTGATCACCGCAGCCGCCCTGCTGCTCCTCATCGATGAGGGCGACCTTATCCCGATCGCAGCGGCCGTCCTTATACACGAGGCGGGGCATATCGCCGCCATATTCTTATGCGGGCTGAGACCGGAGAGCGTCACGGCAGGTCTCGGCGGGCTCAGAATAGAATACGCAGGGGGCGGATACCTTGAGGACGCAGTCGTTGCCTTGGCGGGGCCGGCAGCAAGCGCGGCGGCCACGGCTATGTCTGCGTTCGTGCTTAAATGCCCGCCTTTTTTTACGGGAGTGAACGCCGCGCTTGCCGCAGTGAACGCTATGCCCGTCTCGGGACTCGACGGCGGGCGGGCGGTTTTTGCCGCCGTTTCGTTTTTCTTGTCGCTGGAGACGGCGGAAAGGGCGGCTCTTATCCTTGATGCCGTCTGCCTTGCCTCGCTTGGAGGGCTCGGAGTAATGGCAGCTCTGAGATATAATAACTATACCTTTCTGATTTCCGCAGGATATCTTTGTGTAATGTGTTGCAAAAACGGCGGAAACGTAGTACAATAACGTATATTATTATAGTGGAGCAGTGTGATGAGACCGGAGCTTGAGAGAATTCTTCAAAAAGTTCAAAAGCCCTCCCGCTACACGGGCGGCGAGTGGGGCGAGATAATAAAGGATAAGTCGGAGGTCGATTTCCGCTTTGCCTTCTGCTTTCCCGATACATATGAGATAGGAATGTCGAACCTCGGCATGCGCATACTTTACGGTGCGCTCAACGAGGAGCCCGGCGTATGGTGCGAGAGAGTGTTCGCGCCCTGGGGCGATATGGAGGACGAGATGCGCGCGGCCGGAGTGCCGCTCTACGCTCTTGAGTCCGGCGACCCTGTCAAGGATTTCGACGTTATCGCATTTTCGCTCGGGTACGAGATGGCCTATACCGGCGTCCTCGATATGCTTGACCTTGCGGGACTTCCCGTAAGGAGCAAGGACAGACCCGGACTTGCGCCCATCGTGATGGCGGGAGGCACCTCCTGCATAAACGCGGAGCCGATAGCTGATTTCGTCGATCTATTCCTTATAGGCGAGGGCGAGGAGCTTGACCTTGAGGTCGTTCGCCTCTTGAAAAAAGCGAGGGCTGCGGATTGGTCAAAGGAAAAATTCCTCGCCGAGGCAGCGAAAATCAGGGGAGTGTATGTTCCGAGCCTTTATAACGTGAGCTATAACGCGGACGGAACGGTGAAGGCTATAACGCCGCTTGCCGGAGCGCCGGAGAAGGTCACGAAAAGGATAATCGAGGATCTTGATTCGGCGTATTTCCCGACGAGGACAATAATCCCGTCAACAGAGATAATCCACGACAGGGTCGTTTTGGAGGTCATGCGCGGCTGCATCCGCGGCTGCCGCTTCTGCCAGGCGGGCTACGCTTACAGACCGGTGCGCCGCAGAAGCACTGAAAAGCTTCTTGATATAGCTAAAGAGGCGCTCACGGATTCCGGATACGAGGAGATAACGCTCTCAAGCCTGTCCACGAGCGACTTCAAAGGGCTCGGCGAATTATGCGACGGGCTTCTGGACTGGTGCGAACCGAGGATGATAAGCCTCTCGCTGCCGTCTTTAAGGGCGGACAACTTTTCGATGGATATTATGGAGAGGGTGCAGAAGGTCAGAAAGACAGGCCTCACATTCGCTCCCGAAGCGGGCAGCCAGCGGCTGAGGGACGTTATAAACAAAAACGTGACCGAGGCGGATCTTCTAAACTCCTGCAAGGTGGCGTTCCAGGGCGGCTGGAGCACGCTGAAGCTCTATTTTATGCTCGGGCTACCCACTGAGACCGATGAGGACGTCCTCGCGATAGCCGACCTTGCGCATAAGGTGCAGGAGTGCTGGTACCAGAACACCAACAACCGTTCAAGAGGCGTTAAGATAACGATAAGCACGTCCCTCTTTGTGCCGAAGCCGCACACCCCTTTCCAGTGGGAGGCGCAGATCTCGAGCGAGACCTATCAGCACAGGGTCGGCCTTCTCAAGGAGGCCGTTAAGAAATACCGCTCGATAACCTATAACTGGCACAATACCGAGATAAGCCTCGTAGAGGCCGTCCTCTCAAGGGGCGACAGGCGGCTCGGCCCTGTAATCGAGGAGGTATGGAAAAACGGTGGCCGTCTTGAGGCGTGGAGCGAGTATTTTTCGCTTGAACGCTGGAAAGAGGCGATGGAGAAGCACGGGCTCAGCATGGATTTCTATGCTTTCAGAGAAAGGGAAGAGTCCGAGACGATGCCGTGGGACGTTATCGACGTCGGCGTGAGGAAGAGCTATCTTCTCCGGGAGAGGCACACGGCGTACGAGGGCAGGATAACCCCCGACTGCCGGGCTCAATGCACGGGCTGCGGAGCCTCCGAGCTCGTTTATCCGAGGAAATGCGATGAGTAGGATACTTTTTAAAAAAGAGGGCAGGGCAAAGTACATATCCCACCTCGATATAATGCGGACGATGCAGAGGGTCTTCATCCGCGCCGGAGTAAAAATAAAGCACACCGAGGGCTATAACCCGCATCCGTATATGGCCTTCGCCCTTCCGCTCAGCGTGGGTACGGAGTCCGACTGCGAACTGATGGACTTCACCCTTGTCGGCGGGGCGACCCTTGAGGAGCTGCCCGAAAGGCTGACGGCAAACGCGCCGGAGGGCATAACCGTCATAAAAGCCTACGAGGAGAGCGTCAAGCTGAAGCACCTAAAATGGCTGAGGGTCGGCATAGAGCTTATCTACGACGCAGGCGCACCCGAAAACGCCGCCGATGAGCTGGAAGCCCTCTATTCCTTTGAAAAGCTTGAGGTCGAGAAGACATCAAAGGGCAAGACGAGAACGATCGACATAATACCGATGATCGACAGCATAGCATTTGAAAAGCGCGGCGAGAACGAGGTTTACTGCGAGGCGGTGATCTCCGCTCAGGAGCCGAGCCTTTCGCCTGCCCTGCTCATTTCGGCGATAGACGCCTTAAAACCGAATCTCAGGCCTGATTTTACGCGAGTAAGAAGGCTTGAAATATACGACGCAAATCATAATATATTCAGATAAGGGAGGATAACGGTATGGCAAACAAGATTCGCAGAATTGGCGTTCTCACCTCGGGCGGCGACGCTCCCGGCATGAACGCGGCTGTCCGCGCCGTCGTCAGAACAGCGCTGGCATACGGGATAGAGTGCATAGGTATCCGCAGAGGATGGGCAGGCCTCATTTCGAGCGACTTCGTTAATCTGACGGGCTCGAGCGTGGGACACATTCTCTCCCGCGGCGGCACTATCCTCTACACGGCGAGAAGCGACGAGTTTATGACGGAGAAGGGCAGACTTAAGGCCGTTCAGACCTGCAGGATGCTCGGCCTCGACGGAATAGTTGCCATCGGAGGCGACGGCACCTTCAGAGGCGCCCTTGAGCTCTCGAGGCTCGGCGTGCCTGTAGTCGGAGTTCCCGCCACGATAGATAACGACGTCGGATGCACGAACTATACCATCGGCTTTGACAGCGCCTGCAATACTGCGATCGAGTGCATTGACCGCCTCCGCGATACGATGCAGTCGCACGAGCGCTGCTCTGTCGTCGAGGTCATGGGCCGCAACGCGGGCTTCCTCGCCCTGTACGTCGGAATAGCCGTCGGCGCGACCGCAGTTCTTGTCCCCGAGCATGAGCTCAATTTCCAAAAGGACGTTGTTGAGCGCATCCAGGACAGCCGCCTTGCCGGCAACACCCACTTTATGATAGTTGTTGCCGAGGGAGTCGGAAGCGCCATTGATATAGGAAAGAGGATCAAGGAAGCGATAGGCATCGAGCCCCGCGTGACCGTCCTCGGCCACATCCAGCGCGGCGGCTCGCCGACCGCCCGCGACCGCGAGACGGCTACAAGGATGGGCTACTACGCCGTCAAGGCCTTTGCCGAGGGCAACCCGAATACCATCATCGGCACCCAGGAGGGCAGCATAGTCGCCATCCCCATTGAAGAGGCGCTTCAGATGAAGAAGCATCTCCAGATGGAGAGATACAAGATAATGGAGGCAATGCAGCTCGGCGGCGACGTCCGCACTCCGCAGATAAACGACTGATATTATTCAAATGCAAAAGCCGCATCGGTTCACCCGATGCGGCTTTTTGCGAGAGTTTATTATTTATATTCAAACTTTTTGAGCTTTAATAGAACGGTCTCTTTTCCGCCCTTTTTGATGCCGCTCTGGACGAGCTGGCCGGTTTTTACATCATACCAGTAAAGACCGGTCCACGCCCAGGAGAACATCGTCAGCACGAGGCTGACCTTGACGCAGGAATAAGTCTCTCCGTTTACCGTGACGTCCTCGCTCCCGAGCCTCTTTGCCGCAAACTCGCCGAGCGACATAGCCCCGCGGTTGTCGCCTGTGCCGATGGGGTAGTAGACTATCTCGTCGAGCCCGGACGCCACAAAGGCGGGAAGGGACATATCCATCATCTGATACCAGAGTCCTTCGCCTATGTTAAAGCTCTTGTCCTGAGGCTTGCCCTTGAAAGAGCCCTTCATGCTTATCGTGCCGCTATCCCGACCGGCGTTTATCTCGGTATTGTCGGAGGGGCGCAGATAATGCCATTTTACGGCGGAGAGGTTAGGCTCAAGATAGAACTCTTCCTCGGAAAGCTTTTTTCCGTCCTTGTAAGTTATCTGAGTTATGAGCTTCTCTTCCGCATAGCGGTCGAAGAATAACTTGCGGCCTTGAGCGCCGTCGACGCTCTCGTACTCGGCGGAGACGAGACCTTCGGGGTAGGCATAATCGGGGATATCGAAGGACTGGATCGGCGACTGCGAATAGGCCACCTTGCCCTTAAGAAAGACCCTGTCGATAAACTGGATGTTTGAAATATTCTCGGCGGGATCCTTCTCAAGCAGGATAAGATCGGCCTCCATGCCTATCTTGACGAGGCCCTTTCTGTCCGCAATGCCGAGGTGCTCGGCTCCGTTCTTGGTGGCGAGGACTATTGCCTGCATCGGGGTTAGGCCGGCTTCAACGTAATAGGCGAGCTCCTTATGCTCGACCTCTCCGGTCATCTGCTCGAACATATTGTCGGTGCCCATCGCGATCGGGATACCTGCGTCGTATATCACCTTAAGGTTATGTATGCTGTGAGCCATTCTCGAGGGATCTTTCTCATAGGTCATAGCGTTCACCGTGGGCACGAACCTAGCGCCGGACTTCTTCCAAAGGGCGACGATCGGGTCGTCGGGCTCGATATCCCTGTCGAGGATCCCGTGCTCGATTCCGTAGATCCCCGCCTCAAGGAGCTCCTTTACGTCGTCATAATAGAATACGTGCGCCGTTGAATTTAGGCCGTTCTCCTTGCCCTCGCGGATTATCTGACGCATAAGCTCTTTATCGATCTTGTTGATCGTAAGCTTATTGTCAAAATACCAGTAGTCGCCGCCCTGATAGGTAAACTTGAGGAAGTCGACGCCCGCTGCCTTGAGCTCCTTAATTCCCGCGGATACCTCCTCCGGCTTATTTACCTCGATAGCCATCTCCGACCTCGCCCAGGGGCTGTTGGAGCCGAGGGTGTTTGCCGGGTGCCCGTCCGGGGCGGTGAAGTTGGGGCCGACGATAAGAAGCTCCGGACCCATTATCTCGCCGGACTTGAGCTTATCGCGCAGCTTATATATAAAGTGCTTGGGGGCGTCCAGATCCTTTATAGTCGTGATGCCGTAGGGGAGAACGCTCTCCTTAAAGATCTGCGGCATTCTCTCATTTAAGAAAGCGTCGCTCTCCTCCTCGCTCTTGCATCCGAAGCCGCCCTGGATATGTATGTGGCTGTCAATGAGACCGGGCATAAGCGTTTTGCCCGCCCCGTCTATAACCTGAGCCGTCTTCTTTTTGATCGGCGCGTCCGATATCTCCTTTATAAGCCCGCCCTTGATATAGACGTTCCGGTGCTGCATCTCCGTTCCGTCGCCGACGATAACGTGAACGCCGGAAATGATATACTCGCCGTCCCTGGGCTTCTTCGGGCGGGTGAGGTACTTAATGAGCACAAACAGAACGACCGCTGAGCCCAGCACAATCTGAATAAAAGCTATGAGCGGGAGACCAAATACAGTTGGCATTTTATTTCTCTCCTTTACTTATTTTCCAAATACTTTTTCCGCAAATGCGGAGAACTGATCCTTGGGCGGTATCGCCATGCCCTGATCCCGGTCGCCCAGAATGATGAGAGTATCGCCGGGGTTAATGCCGAATACCTCTCTTGCCTCCTTGGGCAGAACAATCTGTCCCTTCGTTCCTACGGTGACGGTCCACGCATATTTTCCTTCGGGCTTTGCCATAAGCTTCATCCTTTCTAAATAAGTTTAACAAATCATACTTTTCATACTTATGATACCAAGGCGGAAAGAGCTTGTCAATAGCTTTTTCAAGAATAAAAAATAATACTTGCATTTTCCGGCGGGTTATGATATCATATCAAAGCTTTCGCGGGTAGTACCCGCCAATTTGGATGTTCCGCTGCCGGGGGAACGGTATGAACCTCTGACCGGAAGGGAGGAAAAGCATAATGAATTTAGTCGAGACTCTTAACGAAAAGTATATGAAGAGCGAGCTTCCCGAGCTCAACGTCGGTGATACCGTCCGCGTTACCGTCCGCGTAAAGGAGGGCAACCGTGAGCGTAACCAGGCGTTTGAAGGCACCCTTATCGCGAAGAAGCACGGCGGCATCAACGAGACCATCACCGTCCGCCGCATCTCCTACAACGTAGGCTGCGAGAAGGTTTTCCCCGTTCACTCTCCGTCTATCGTCTCCATCGAGACCGTCCGCCGCGGTAAGGTCAGAAGAGCGAAGCTCTACTACCTCAGAGACCGTGTGGGCAAGAGCGCAAAGGTCAAGGAGCGTATCTGAGCCTTTGCCGAATGAAAAACATAAAAAAAGAGGCGCAAGCCTCTTTTTTTATTTGCTCTTTTTTGTTATAATAAAAAATCAGAGTATTATTTTTCCTTCTAAAGGGGGAGACGAAATTGATGGAAGAGACTGAAAAAACCGTGCAGAAGGCGGAAAAGCTTCCGTTCAGAGCCGAGGCCTTCGACTGGCTTCAGAGCATTATCTTCGCCTTCGTTGCAGGTATTTTTATATTTATCTTTATCGCGAGGGTCGTAAGGGTGGACGGGAGCTCGATGTACGCAACTCTCCACAATAACGACCTCGTTATCACCTCCAAGCTTTTCTACACCCCGCATACCGGGGATATCGTCGTATTCCGTACCGACGGGTACGGTGACGAGCCCCTCGTGAAGCGCATCATAGCAAAGGGCGGGCAGACGGTGGATATCGACTTTAACGCCGGAATCGTTTACGTAGACGGGGTCGCTCTCGACGAGCCGTACACAAATACGCTGACGAACGTGCGCGAGAATTTTGACGGTGAGGTCACCGTGCCGGAGGGCTGCCTTTTCGTTATGGGCGACAACCGCAATGCGAGCAGGGACAGCCGCAGCTACAGCGTCGGCTTCGTGGACGAGAGGCAGATAGTTGGTAAGGTGCTGTTCGTGCTCATACCCGGCTCGAACGAGGGGGAGAAGGCCGACTGGAGCCGCTTTGGGAGCGTGTATAGATAATGGGCGACGTGATAAACGAGGCGGTGAACGTCCAGTGGTTCCCCGGCCATATGGCGAAGGCCCGCAGGATGATAAAGGAAAACTCCGCGATGGTCGACGCTGTGTGCGAGGTGGTAGACGCCCGCATACCGAGGTCGAGCCGCAACCCCGAGGTGGGCGAGCTCATCGGCGGAAAGCCGAGAATGCTTATACTGAACAGAGCGGACCAGGCCGACCCTGCGATGACGGACAGGTGGGCTGAGCATTTTAAGGCACAGGGGCTTTACGTTATCAAGACGGACGCCAAGTCAGGCAAGGGCACGAACGCATTTCAGAACGCCGTGCGCAGCCTTTTGAAGGATAAGATCGAATATTACAGGCAGAGAGGACAGACCGGACGCCTCCTCAGAATAATGATCCTCGGCATTCCGAACGTCGGCAAGTCGTCCTTTATAAACCGCGTCGCGGGCAGAAGGGCGGCCGAGGCTTCGGACAGACCGGGAGTGACGAGGGGCAAGCAGTGGATAAACATAGGCGGCGGAATTGAAATGCTCGATACGCCGGGACTGCTATGGCCGAAGTTTGAGGATAAGGAGGTCGGCGAGCACCTCGCCTTTACCGGAGCCGTCAAGGACGATATCCTCGATGTGGAGACGCTTGGAGCGAGGCTTATGAGGCTCCTTGCTTCGGAATACCCCGAAGCTCTCACCGGACGATATAAGATAGAAGCGGATACGGAGGACGGCTTTGCGCTTCTCGGAAGGGCGGCGAAAAAGCGCGGCTTCATCGTTTCGGGCGGGGAGGCAGATATCGAGCGTATGTCAAGGATACTCTTAGATGAGTTCCGCGGCGGCAAGCTCGGCAGGCTGACGCTCGAGACGCCATTTTAAAGATGGTGATAAGCTATGGCAGAGATACTTGTTTCCGGCCTATTAAACGTCGAGACCTCGGCTAAGGTCAGGGGCTTTCCAATAAACTACTATCCTATAGACTACGCTTTTTTCGGGGTGAATACCGCCCCGGGCGGCGTGGGCTTCAACCTCGCCTCCGCCCTTAAAAGGCTCGGCAGCGGCGTTACGCTCTGCGGACTTTTGGCCGATGACTTCGGCGGCAGATATGTTCTGTCCGAGCTCGAGGCGAGGGGCATTTCAGCGGACGCAGTCGAGCGTACCCTTTCAGAGACACCGTCGAGCGTTGTGCTCTACGATGAGAGCGGCAGGCGTCAGGTCTATTGCGACCTAAAGGATATACAGGAGAGGGCGTACGAATTTGACCCGTCTCTTATAAATAAA
>ONTN01000171.1 GCA_900320765.1 uncultured Eubacteriales bacterium | reverse complement strand
CCTCGTCAAATGGGCGGGAGCGGGCGCGACCGTGCCTCTCACCGGCTTCGGGTACAATCTGGCTAAGGGCGTGAAGAAGGCCGTCGGCGAGTCCGGTCTTCTCGGCGCCTTCACGGGCGGGCTCACAGCCGCCGCCGGAGGGCTCACCGCAGCGATCGTCTTTGGCTATATCGTAGCCGTCGTGGCAAAGCCCGGCGATAAATAGCCGCCCGTCCGGTATTGTCAAGCGGCATAAATTGTGCTACAATACTTGGGCTTAAGCTGACGGCAGCTATAAGAACACGCCTCACAGCGGTCCTTTTCGGCGCTTTTTGCCCCTTGTCGCTTGATGGGCGTCAGCCCATCTGCGCTTCGCAGAACAAAAATCCCGCGAAAATTACTCGCTGTGAGGTGCCTGCGAAAATTACTCGCTGTGAGGTGCCTTGCAGTTTTGACGGAGCAGTTTTTCGTCAAGGCAAGGAAGGCGCCGCAGACAATACTTGCGTATTATCAAGGTGGCTGACGCGGGCTTGGCGGAAAAAAGCCCGTCAAAACCGCGTTCTTATAGTTGCCGTCAGCTTACTCAAAAAAGATAGGAGATCACGATGATCGTAATGGACCTCGAGTGGAATCGCGGGTACGACGCGAAGCCGGTCGACGAGATACTGCAAATCGGAGCCGTCAGAGTTGACGGCTCCGGCGCGATAAGAGATACCTTCAGCGTATTCATAAAGCCCGCCATACATAAAAAATTCGACCGCGGGGCGAGGAGCCTTCCCGAGCTTGATTCCTCCCGCGGGAGCGACATCGCCTTTTCCGAGGCCTGGGGTATGTTCGAGGCGTGGCGCGGTGACGATAGTGAGTTTGCCTTTTGGGGCAGCGGAGACTTCGAGGCTGTGCGTCAGAACTGCGCCTACTACGGGCTGAGCTTCACCGAGCCCGCCCAGGTTTTTGATTATCAGGCCGCCTTTTCCCATGCCCTCGGCGAGGACAGACAGCAGGCCGCTCTATGGCGGGTTGTCGAATACCTCGGCATACCCGACACGTTTACGTTTCATAACGCGCTGAACGACGCCGTTTACACCGCCCTCGTCGGTATGTGGCTCGGCGACGGGGCAAGGTATATAAAGCCCGTGCCGGAAAAGCCCGGCTCAAGGCGGGATAAGTTCTGTTCCGAGCCCTTCCCCGTGACCCGCGGCCGCCGCATCGGCCCCTTCGTCTCGGTGGAGGAGTGCCTCGATTCAAAGGCGGCGCGCATAACCCCCTGCCCCATCTGCGGAAGGACGACGTGGGCGCGCCAGTGGCATTCGACGGACGGAGTGCGTTTCTATGCCACGGGCTCCTGCCCCGACCACGGAAAATTCATTATCCGCCTGACCTTCGACCCGAAGTCCCGCTGCGCCCGCGCCGCGGTACCTGCCATCGACGCCGCGGCGATTTATGAGTACCGCCGCATATCGAAAAGAGGCGAGACCCACGTCTGCGCCTCGGCGAAGGGTAGCGGCAAGCGAAGACGATACAGAGCGCGCAAAACCCCCGCGAAGGGCTGAAAAAATCAAAAGCACCCCATTTTCAGGACTCTACCGCATGCCTGAAAAATGGGGTGCTGTTATTTTAAATGCAGTCCCCGGGCTCGCGAAGGAAAAGCCCTTCCGCGCCTGCGAGCTTTTCTGCCGTCTCCCGAAGCTCTTCCGAGGGAGCGTACAGCGTCATATAAAGGTCTCCACCGTTAAGCTCAAGCATAGCTCCTTCGCCGGGGAAAAGGAGCTGGACGTATCTCTCCTTCCCGGGAAAAGCGCATTCCTCTATCCTGCGAGCAAGCAACTCCGGCTGCGGGTTGTCTATCCATGCATCTCCCGCGGGATCGTATAGCGCAAGCCCATAATAACAGCCGAGCTTCAGCGCGATCCCGGCAAAGCTCTGATAGAGCGCATCGATACGCGGGTGCTCGGAAAAATACTTTTCGACAGCAAAATACTTGCCGCCGCTCCCCGCCGGCACCTGACGCGGCAGAAAATCGATAACGCAGTAAGAAGCGTCAAACAGCAGTTCTCTCAGTTCATCGTAATTCATGTGTGTACCATCCTGTCGTAAATGCTCAAGCTTTTTTCATTCTCCTGCTTTCTCCGCGATTTGCATACCCGCCTGAATGAAGCGGAACATACGCACCGCAGCGCGACAGTACAGCTCCTCCGCCCGGCCGATAGCCTCAGAGAGCGTCATCGGCGCGTCCACCGCCGTCATAATCGAGGCGACGCCGTGGTCGTACAATATCTCCGCCCCTTCTCCGAGGGAGCCCGAGAGACCGACGGCGGGAATCCCCCTCGCCCGGGCGCGCTCGCCCACGCCCCGCATCACCTTGCCGAACGCGCTCTGCCTGTCCGTCCGCCCCTCGCCCGTCACGACGAGGTCAGCGCCCTCGATAAGCCTGTCAAAGTCGATGAGGTCGAGGACTGTGTCGATTCCCGACCTCATTTCGCCGCCAAAAAAGACGGCGAGAGCCGCCCCAAGGCCGCCCGCCGCTCCCGCGCCGGGTATCGCGTCGGGGTCAATCCCGAACTTGCGGCGGATGATATCGCGGTAGTTTACCATCCCCGCCTCGAGCCGCGCCACCGTCTCCGTGGCCGCGCCCTTCTGCGCGCCGAAGGTGTTTGTCGCCCCGTCCGGCCCGCAAAGCGGATTTGTAACGTCGCACATAACCGTTATCTTTGTATCTTTAATACGCGGGTCGAGGCTGGAAAGGTCGATGTCTCTGACCTTTTCAAGGTCCTCTCCCCTCCCTTCAAGCTCGCGTCCCTTGTCGTCGAGGAAGCGGACGCCGAGAGCGCGGGCGCAGCCCATACCCCCGTCGTTCGTCGCGCTGCCGCCTATGGCAATTGCCAGGTCGGTGCAGCCGCTGTCCAAGGCGTTTAGTATGAGCTCACCCGTGCCGAAGCTCGTAGCTCGCATGGGGTCGCGCTTATTCTCCGGCACAAGGGTAAGCCCCGAGGCCGCCGCCATCTCAATTACAGCCCGCTGCCCGCGGAGCACGCCGTACCGGGCTGTGACCTGCTCCATAAGCGGACCGTGTACTTTGGCGTCTATAAAGCTTCCACCCGCGGCGGCGACCACCGCCTCCGCCGTGCCCTCGCCGCCGTCGGCAACCGGCACGCCGGAGCAAACGACGCCCTCGCCCAAGACCTCCCTCGCTGCCCTCTCCAAAAGAGCGGCGGTCTTAGCGCTCGACAGGCTTCCCTTAAAGGAATCCGAAGCAAAAAGCAGTTTCAAATCCCGTCCCCTCCGCATGAGTTTATAGTACATCTATCGCACCGGTTTTGGAATTCAATACACCTCATCAGTCACTTCGTGACAGCTTCCCCGGGGGAAGCTTTTTTTACAAATTCTCATTCTTCAGCGCGTCAATGGGGTTATCCTTCCGAATCTTCGACGCCGAATACAGCATCGTAGCGAAAACTACGGCGAAGACGCTGAAAACGGCTATGGCGACCGGAACGGGCGGGATATAGAAGGGCTGCTCGGTCAGGCTGTTCGTCGCGGCGTAAATCCCGTAGGTCACGAGGGCGGCAGCGGGCAGGCCCCATAAAAGCGCCTTTGCCCCGTAGATCGCGCACTCATAGCGCAGCATGCGCATAAAGCTCCTATTCCCCATTCCGATGCTGCGGAGCATGGCGAACTCGCGGCGCCGCAGGCCGATGCTCGTCGATACCGTGTTGAATACGTTCGCAGCCGCGATAAGGCTTATGAGAATTATGAAGCCGTAGGCCATCACGTTTATCACGAGCGACAGCATGCGCACATTCTCCACGTCAGCCGCCTTGTCCTGAAGCGTGTAGGTCTCAAGGTCCAATGAGTGCAAGAGCTCATTCATATCCGCGGCGGCCTTCGCGTGCTTCGTCGCCTTGAATACGAACTCGGCATAGTTAAAGTCATCCCGCGCGACAAAGCCGCTCATCGACCACGGGAGAATGAGCTGAACTTCCGTTCCGCTAAGACCCATCGGCCGCGTTTTAAGAGCGCGGGCGGCAGTCAGCTCCTGCCGCGTGACGGCCTCGCTTGCGGGAACGCGCAGGATGCGCTCATCGTCCATTTCGTAATCCTCGCCGGACTCGATCATTTCAAGCGGCACGTAATAATACGTCTCACCGTCGTCCGGGCTTCCCGCCTGAGCGTAGCCCTCGATCCTGTTTGCCGCATCATAATAAACCGGCGCAGGGAGCGTCGCCTCGTTCAGAAATTTCGCGTTACTGTAGTATTTCCCCTCCGACGTGATCGTTTCGTAGGTGTACTCGTTCAGGATAAGCGCCCGGGGCGCGGACGGGTCAAAATAATCCTCCGGGTTTTCGCCGGTTTCGCGGCACAGTGTGTGAAAAACCTCGTCCCGCAAAAAAATGAGCTGCCCGGTCCAGTAGGCCTTGTCGCCGCCCACAATCGTGGCGCTTGGGTCCGCGTTCTCACCGTCCGTCTCAAACTGCACCCAGTACTTCGCGAAGTACCAGCCGTTCTCCACGTCCTCAACTTCGAGGAGCTTATTTAAAATCCCCTCCGGGTCGGGCATCTCCTTGCCGTAGATCTCGTAGTAGATATCCTCGCCGGTGTCGTTTGCGGCGCTCATCTCAAGAGCGTCCGTCAGATAGGCGCAGAAGCTCGACGCAGAGATGAACAGCACTACCGAAAGAAAGAGGCTTATCACGGTGGAGCGGTAGCGCCTGCGGCTGCGCTTAAAATTCTTCGCCGCGAGCGTGCCCTCAAAGCCGAAGAGCTTCCCGGTAAGCCGCGAGGTCCTGACCTCCCGCTCCCTTATCTTAACGTCCGCCGTCTGCCTTATCGCCTCCATCGGCGGGGTGCGCATCGCGCGCAGAGCCGGGATCCACGCGGAGATCAGAGTGGTAGCGAGGCATATCGCCGCCGCGATCAAAAGAGCGACCGGGTTTATCACGAGGCGCATCTCAACGTTTGCCGCGGAGGTAAAGGCGCTGAACGCGTCGCGCAAAAGATATAGCGTTATTCCTATGCCCGCACAGCCGACGATGAGCCCAATCGGGATCGCGGCGGCGCTCAGCACGAGCGCCTCGCAGAGCACCGAGCGGCGTATCTGCTTTTTCGTAGCGCCGACGGATTTCAGTATGCCGAACTCACGCGTCCTGTCCGCGACCGAGATGGAAAAGGAGTTATAGATGAGCGATATCGAGCCGAACATTATTAGCCCGACGAGTATCGCCGCAAAGCCGAACAGAAACGAGCGCAGATTATTGCTCCCCGCCGCCCCGTAGAGCACGAGCAGCATCCTGTGCGTTACGAACTCGTCGCCGTAGCTTTTGGCGAAGCTCTCGTACTCGCCGGGGTTTTTGAGCTCGACCCACGCCTCCGCGTAGCCGTCGCCCTCGCCGAAGGTGATTGCGGTATAGAAATAGTGCTTATACGTTCCGACGATGGTATATTCCTCAGAAACCGCGTCCCGCATATCGCTGAGCCACGAATCTGGAACTATTACCTCACCCGCTCTCTCGGGATATCTGCCGCTAATAAGCTTGAGCCCGCTGAGCGCCGGAAAGCCGTCCGTGACCGTCGCGATGGACGGGATATAATCCGTACCCTCGACCTCGGCGTCCTCCTCCCAGGCAAGTGCGTAGCTTTTTATCCTGCCGTCTTCGGAAAGGCGCTGCCGCTT
>ONTN01000001.1 GCA_900320765.1 uncultured Eubacteriales bacterium | reverse complement strand
CGGCGCCGGCATGTCCGTCGTTGCAAACAAGTACAAGGGCGTCTATTATCAGGGCCTTATGACCTCGTTCGAACAGACGGCAAACGCAGAGGATCTCGTGGAGGTCTCTTTCACCTTCAAGGCAAACGGCAAGGGCGTACATAAGCGCGATGACCTCGAGCTTAACGTAACCTGGACGCTCGACGGTGAAGATTTCACCATGACCGAGACCTTCCTCGGCATCAAAATCGAGTACACCGGCACCCTCAAGGATGGCGAGCTTGAGATTTTCAACGGCGATCCCGAGGATATGTGGACCTACAAGTACGTCTACGAGAAGCAGTAAACAAAACAAAGAGTTAAGGCGCGAAGCAATGGCTTCGCGCCTTAATCGTTCTGGCAACACGGGCGTAATTGTGTTATTGTATTAGTATAAAAAAGGAGAAAAAGTAAGTGCCGAAGCAACAAAACCATGATATATTCAGAATAGAAACACAAGGGGGATTTATTATGAGAAAAATTATAGCTCTTGCTCTTGCGATTGTGCTCTGCGTCGGTATCCTGCCTTTGGGCGCTGCGGCTGCGGACGAGAGCGACGCGGAAAAGATCATCCGCTTTCAGGATGTGGAGGCCTATCACGGCAGTTTTCCGACTATCTATCTGAAGAGCGGAGAGACTGCGACTCTTCCGGGCGTTCCGACAGACGGACCTTATTATTACTATAACAATGACTATACGTTCATTGGCTGGAGCACCGAGCGCGGTGCAAAAACGCCCGAGTATTACGAGGGCGATACAATAAATGCCGACGACTTCCCGGACGGGGAGACCGTGCTTTACGGGGTTTGCCGGCTCGATAAGCTAAAAGTCGAGTTCGTGCGGTACATAATGGAAAACGGATACCCCACGTCTACCTATACTTCATTTGAAGCGGAGAGATCCGGAAGCGGCATTACTGCTCCGGAGGGGAATCCGAATGAGGATATCTTCGAGTTTAAGGGCTGGAGCGCTGAGAAGTATATGGAGCGCTTTACTCCTCCTTACTATGACGAAGGAAGAGTATTATTATCGGTGTATCTTTGCCGAGCATTTCCCAAGCGATTCAGCTGCACGCAGTGTTCCCAGCGAACACATAACCTTCTATCCTGTCCTTGAGCTCAAGGACATCGAGGGGCTTAGGGAGGAATTCCGGGTCCTTGATACAGTTTACGATAACAGCACTCAAAGCTACTTTGAAATGAACAAGTCTGACCTCGAAGCCATCGGCATGGACGCTTATACTTCCGGCAATGGGTACATGGAGATCAGAAACCTTTCCACTCTTGCTGTAATGGCAAGCGGCAGATACGCCGTAGTCGATGACAAGCTTGTCGACACGGAGAACGGGAACGCCCCGGCTGAGGCTGTGATCTATATAGACGTTTATTACAGAGTCGAAGAGAGCGGCAGCTACTATAGATACGATGACTACGCGACAAACAGAGAATTCGTTATAAACCTTTCCGTTAATGAGAGCTCTACCGCCTATGTAAACGGCGCGGAGCTTAATAATGGAAGGCAGAGCCATACCGAAACGCACCTTAAGATGCCCATGAGCGGCAGAGTCAAGCTCCCGGAGGGAATGGTGGAATCCGTTACTGATAACGCGTTCTTGCTCTATACCCATTTCGGCGGCTGGAGAGAGGGCATAGTCCTTGACCTCGAGGAGTCAGACGGCGTTGTCTGGGGCAGCTTTGACATAGAGCCGAAGGAGATGTACTCCAGCGACCAGCTCTATTTTTACGGCGACGACAGAGACTTCTTTGCGGAGGAAGTTGAGACGGGCTTCAAATTCAGAAGCAATAGCGAGTATTCCGAGCTGGGCAGCGTTTTTTACAGCATCAAGGCGGGAAATACCGTAAGGCTCCTCAAGGGTTATGAGGGCAGAACGACGTGGTCGCTTTGGCTTGAGGGCAGAAAAATATTCCTCGACCTCGGCGGTCAGGAGCTCAAGACCTCCGCTCCACCCTGGAATATTAATGAGGGTCCCTTCCTTGTACATGAGGGCGAACTTGAGATAACGGGCGAGGGCAGAATAGTGTTCGAGGGCAGCGGAGCTCTTATCTCCGCACAGTATCCGTCCTACGATAACGGAAGAAGAATACCGGCAAAGGTCGTTATCTCCGGAAACCCGGTCCTGACCTATGCCGGAGAGAACGGAGAGGGACTTTCCGCTCACGAGGAGAACGAATGCGTCGTAAAGGGCGGCACCTTTAGCTTCGACCCGAGCGAATTCGTCGCCGATGGGTATATAGCCGTTGAGATAGATAATATCATACCCGAGTACGACGGAGATACCTGCTATATCGTCAGAGAGTGCAGAACCGTAACCTATACGGATGGTGACACTGTGCTTGCTGAGATAAAATGCGCTCTCGGCTCTGAAACGCCCCATATTGAAGATCCAACGAAGAGCGGAGCCGTATTTGCGGGCTGGACGCCTGAACTCAGCGAGACCGTGACTGAGGATGCTGTTTACACGGCAGTTTGGACGTCAGAGCCTCCGGCACCTCAGAAGACTGATCCGCCAGCATCTCAAGTACGTCCGGAGCTTATCCGCGATGAGCACATCGCATACCTCAAGGGGTATAAGGGCAGCTTCAGGCCTCTTGACGCGCTCACAAGAGCCGAGGCGGCACAGGTGATATATAATCTACTGAAGAATAAGATGCCGGGCAAGACGGAGATAGCCCTCTCTGACGTCGAAGAGGGCAGGTGGTACTACGACGCTGTTACGACTCTTGCGTCTCACGGCATAATAAAGGGCTATCCCGACGGAAGCTTCCGCCCGGAAGAAAAAATTTCAAGAGCCGAGTTCGTCTCTATCTGCACGAGATTCTTTGACGCGGAGGAAGGGGAGGTAAGCTTTACCGACGTTGCCAAGGATAGCTGGGCATACGCCGATATAGCAAAGGCATACACGTTAGGATGGATCGACGGATACCCCGACGGCAGCTTCAAGCCGGAGGAAAAAATAAAGAGGACGGAAGTCGCCGCCGTGCTGAACAGAGTGCTGGACAGAACGCCTGACAAGGCGTTTATAGACGGCCACGCAGCCGAACTGAGAAGCTTCGGCGACGTGGAGACGAGCCATTGGAACTACTACGGCATTATGGAAGCCGCAAACGGCCACGGTTTTGAGAAAGACGGAGAAGCCGAGACCTGGACTGAGCTTAAATAATACGTTCAAAAGAGCCCGCGATCGCGGGCTCTTTTCTCATATAAGGCATACTATCCGCTTGCAAAAAGGCGGGTAATGTGCTATTTTATGTATATAAAAAGCCTGAAAGGAGCCGATTATGAAAAAGAGATTTTTGGCGCTTCTTCTTGCGGCTTTAATGGTGCTGAGCCTCGCTGCCTGCGCCGCCGAGGTGAAGTCCTCAGATCCCGAGCCGGAACCTAAAACCGACAAGGATACAAAGCCGACAAAGGACCCCGAGCCAGAACCGGAGCCTATCCCCGAGCCGGAACCGGAGCCCGAGCCTGAGCCCACCCCCGAGCCGGAACCCGAGCCTGAGCCCCTGCCGGCGCCCGCCGAGGCAAGACAGCTCACGGCCGAGGAGCTAAAGAGCCTCAACGAGAGCTTGGATTATTCGGAAGGCGGCTTCTTCGTCTGCACCTACGACCGCCCGGAGGAGATCGACTGGGACGAGGTTATGTACAACGGAGCCGGCATAGCCCTTCCAGAGGTGCCGGAGGACGTGCTTTCGTTCTTCGAGATGTACGAGGGAGAGATATACACCGACGTTACGGCCATTGCCGAAAACGCCCTTCAGAAGTTCGTGCTTCAGAAGACCGGAGTGCCATATGAGTACGCGAGGAATAAGCTTAGCTGGTACTGCAACTATGACAGCGGAATCTACCTTTTCCAGCACGGAGATACGAATCTTTTCCCTGTCGAATTTACCGATGGGTACGTCTCCGGCGATACATATACGCTCTACTATCAGGGCTACGATATCGAGCATCACTTTGCTGAGAAACCGTATGTTATGACGGCAGTCATCAGAAACGGCGAGTGGCGCTATATATCCAATCTGCCCGCCGAAGAGCCCGCGCCGATGACCCTTCTCAATATCACGTTCGCCCAAACGAGGGAGGAGGCAGAGGCCGCCCTGCCCGTCGATATCTACGAGACGGAGTTTTTGGACTCCGAGGAGCCGTCCGGCATCTGCTGGGCAATTCTCACCGCCGAGGAGGACGGAGTCGTCTACAGATTTGACAGAGCCGAATGGGAAAACAGCACCGAATATTTCCTCGCCACGGTCTACGGCTTCAATCTTCCGAATAAGAACCTTACCTCCGGGGTGCTGAATAAGGGCGAGAGCGTCGCCATTCTGGTGAATAACCCCTGGTATCCCACTCTGCGCGTCTTCGCCGCCTGCGGCGCTTTTGCCGGAGAATACTGGTTCGGCGAGAGCGGAGCTCTCCATATCCCCGCGGACGCCCCGGCTTACGTGACCGGCCACGACCTTGCGGGAGAGGGGATAGGCGCTTATCCCACGAATGAGCGCGAGCTTGTCTCCTTCCTTGAGGACGGAATGTGGGCGCTCTGCGACGATGAGACCGGCGAGGCGCTGGCCGCAGTCAGATTCGTCGACTACAGAACGATGGAGATAATCACCGAGGACGCTGTTATACCCCTCGTCCTCGATTACGACCGGCTGAATGCCGACGAGAACGAGGCGCCCGACCTTCTCTGCATAACTGAGCGCGGCTGGGCTGACGACGAGAGCGTTTTTGAGATCCTTCCGGACTGGATGACGGTCAATCTCGGCGACTATCTTGCGTCTTACGTTCAGCTTGACGGAGAGCAGCTTCTGACTCTCAATCAGGCGAACAACGGCGACGGGGCACTGAGCTACGTTCTCCCCGGCGGCGAGGGCAAATATACGTTCCATCTTGTAAGATTTAAGGGCACGGAGCTCTTTGAAGAACAAGGATAAAGAAGGGAGAATTAGAAATGGGACTTTTTGATAAGAAATTCTGCGGCGTCTGCGGCGGCAAGATCGGGCTCTTCGGCAACAGGAAGCTTGAGGACGGTAACCTTTGCAAGGACTGCGCGGCAAAGCTCTCACCCTGGTTTTCTGAGCGCAGGCACAGCACCCTCGAGGACATCAAGGGTCAGCTCGCATACCGCGAGGAGAACAAGGCGGCTGTCTCCGCCTTCCACACCACCCGCAGCCTCGGCAAAAACTATAAGGTGTACCTCGACGAGGATGCGAGAAAGTTTATGGTCACCTCTGCATCTAACCTCGCATCGGCAAACCCGGACGTTTTAGATTATTCCCAGGTCACGGGCTGCGACCTCGATATCGAGGAGGACAGGGACGAAATAAAGCGCAAGGACGCTAACGGCAACTCCGTGAGCTACAATCCCCCGCGCTATGAGTATTCCTACGATTTCTATATCACTATACGCGTCAATCACCCGTATTTTGACGATATGCGCTTCAAGCTCAACCCCTCAAGAGTCAACACCGGCGAGCGCCCGATGACCGGCGGCTCGACGAACTGGAACTTCAAGCAGCGTGGAATCAATTTCCCCGGTTTGGGCATGGGCGTGAACGACTATAACGAGTACGTCCAGATGGGAAATGAGATAAAGGAAGCCCTCACCCAGGCAAGACAGGCCGTCCGCGACGAAGTGATAGCTCAGACCGCCCCGAAGAAGGCGGTAACCTGCCCCTGGTGCGGAGCCACCACCTTCCCGGACGCCTCCGGCTGCTGCGAATACTGCGGAGGCGCGGTTAACGCGTAAACTGTTTACACAATTCAGGCAACGATCCGGCGCAGGTCGCCGGATCGTTATTATTTGAAAAAAGAAACAGCCCTGTCTAATAGGACAGGGCTGTAAAAAGGACAGAAACTGAATTACTCAGCGTGGTCAACGGAGTACATGTGCTCAATGAGCTCCACGACCTTGTTGGAATAACCCCACTCGTTGTCGTACCAGGAGACTACCTTTACGAAGGTATCGGTAAGGTAAACGCCGGCGTTGGCGTCGAAGATGGAGGTACGGGCATCGCCGAGGAAGTCGGAGGAAACGACAGCGTCCTCAGTGTAGCCGAGGATACCCTTAAGCTCGCCCTCAGAGGCGGCCTTCATGGCGGCGCAGATGTCAGCCTTGGTGGCCGGCTTCTCGAGGTTGACGGTGAGGTCAACTACGGAGACGTCGAGGGTGGGAACGCGCATGGAAATGCCGGTGAGCTTGCCGTTGAGCTCGGGGATTACCTTGCCGACAGCCTTGGCAGCGCCGGTGGTGGAAGGAATGATGTTGCCGGCAGCGGCACGACCGCCGCGCCAATCCTTAGCGGAGACGCCGTCAACGGTCTTCTGGGTGGCGGTGGTGGAGTGAACGGTGGTCATAAGGCCTTCCTTGATGCCGAAGTTGTCGTTAAGGACCTTGGCAATAGGAGCGAGGCAGTTGGTGGTGCAGGAAGCGTTGGATACGAAATCCATATCCTTAGTATACTTGTTCTGGTTGACGCCGACGACGAACATCGGGGTGTCATCCTTCGCGGGGGCGGACATAATGACCTTCTTCGCGCCCGCAGTGAGGTGGCCCTGAGCCTTCTCCTTGGTGAGGAAGAGGCCGGTGGACTCAACGATATACTCCGCGCCGATCTTGCCCCAAGGCAGGTTCTCCTTCTCGCGCTCGCAGAAAACAGCGATCTCACGGCCGTTTACGATGATGGAGTGATCGGTGTAATCAACGGTGCCGTTGAACTTGCCCTGCATGGTGTCATACTTGAGCATGTAAGCCATGTAGTCAGGGGTGATGAGGTCATTGATGCCGACGACTTCGACGTTCTCGTGATCAAGGCTGGCGCGGAAAACAAGCCTTCCGATGCGGCCGAAGCCGTTGATGCCAATTTTGATGTTTGCCATTTTTTAGCCCTCCAAAATAATATAAATTGGTGTTTGCAGCTGCGCATAATAGCGCCCTTCTAATTATGGATTATAGCGCATTTTATCTGAAAAATAAAGTGCTTTTTGTGAATTTTTTCTGTTTTTTGCCGCGAAGGGCGAAAAGCGTTGAAATGTGGAGCGCAATTTGGTACTATATATACGGTACGCATCGCTTTTGACCTATAAATGCCCCGTCGGGAGCATAAGATATCATATAAACCAAATCAGGGGGAGTGGCGACAATGGCCTCAAGATCGTTTTCTTTCTTCGATCACCTGTCCGAGCCCGTAATAGTAATAAAGAAGGACGGGGCGATATGCTACGAGAATCCCGCCGCGAAGGACTATTTCCGCGGCGATCACATCAATATTCCGGTAAATAAGCTTTTTGACAGCGCGTTAATCCGCCTCGGGATAAGCGAAGGCGTCGGCACGGCGGAGATCGGCAGGGATAGCTGCGCCGCCTCGGTATCCCTTGTGAGCGGGCTTCGAGCCTTCATCCTACACCCGGAGAGAAAAGAGACTGACGGGGAGAGACTTGGCCTCGCCCGCGCCGCGGAGAAGGAGCTGCGCACGGCTCTCGCAACATCAGCCCTCGCGGAGGAGAGCATCAATAAAAGAGCGGCGGAGGTCGGAGACATCGCACTTATCAGATACGCCGCCTCTCTCAGCCACGCCTGGCACGGGATGCTAAGGGTGGTGGAGCATATTTCCGCCTTCCTTGAGCCGGAGGACGAGACGCCAGCTTATCCGCCCGTCTCCTTCGACGTGCGGGAGAGATGCTGCGAGATAGCGTCCGCGGCGGCTTACCTTGCCGGCGAAAAAGGCATTTTGATAAACGTCGAGGCGGAGACTGACAGCATTATGTTTACCGGATACAGGCAGGAGATAGACAGAATCGTTTTAAACCTAATATCAAACAGCATAAAAAGCATTGACGGGGGCGGCAAAATAACGATAACCCTCCGAAAGGCGAGGAACACGCTTATAATGGAGGTCGCGGACACAGGCTGCGGTATCGCGCCCGAGAAGGCGGCGAGGCTGTTCCGTCCGCTCGACACCCTGCGCGAAATAAGCGACGACGGCACGGGGCTCGGCCTCGGGCTTTATCTGGTTCACAGAGCCGCAATAATACACGGCGGCGGAGTTGCCGTTGAAAAGAGAGAGGGCGGCGGAACGAAAGTCACCGTTCTCATGAAGGAGCTGAGGGAGGATTACTCGCTATCCTCTCCGGAGGTGAGCTCAGGCCTCGAGCTCGACTTCGTTCTGACAGAGCTTGCCGACGTGCTAAGTGCAAAGGCATATATATGCGAAGCATAACGAATAACGGACGCCGTTCAAAAACGGCGTCCGTTATTCATTCTTCTGTTATTTCCGGCTCGGAGAGCTTTTCCAGCTTTTCGGCCTCGCGCGCACGCTCGAGAGCCTCGGCTCGGATCTCGTCCATAACCGCCTCGGTCTTGGGATCGGGGGCAGGAGCTTCGCCGGGCAGGAGCCCCTGATGCTCGCAGAGGTAATTGAAGGTCTCGCCGTCCATGCTCTCGTGGACGAGGAGGTACTCAGCCGTGGCGATAAGGAGCTCGCGGTGCTCGGAGAGGAGCTGCTCGCACTTTTCGGCGGCCTCGTCGAATATCCGCTTGACCTCTTCGTCAATGATGGCTGCGGTCTCCTCGGAGTAGCTCTTGGTCTGGCCGAAGTCGCGGCCGATGAAAACGCTGTGGCTGGACGAATCGAAGGATATCGGGCCGAGCCTGTCGCTCATTCCGTAAACGGTGACCATATTCCTTGCGATCGCCGTAGCCTGCTGGATATCTCCGGAAGCTCCGGTCGAGATATCGTCCATGAACATCTTTTCCGCAGTCCTTCCGCCGAGAGCCATAACGATCTGCTCGAACATACGGGTGCGGGAATAGAAGTTTGTATCCTCGTCCGGGCGGAAGAGGGTGAAGCCGCCCGCGCCCTTTCGCGGAATGATGGTGATATAGTGGACGGGGTCGACGTTTTCAAGGAACTTGCCCGCAATTGCGTGGCCGGCCTCGTGATAAGCCGTAAGCCTGCGCTCCTTTTCGGAGACGACGTGGCTCTTCTTCTCCGGGCCCATCTCGACCTTGAGAATTGCGGAGTCGATCTCCTCCTGGGTTATATATGGCTTATTCCGCCTTGCGGCGAGAAGAGCGGCCTCGTTCATAAGATTCTCAAGGTCGGCTCCCGTAAAGCCCGCCGTGCCCTGAGCGATGTTCTTGAGATTCACGTCGTCGCCGAGGCTCTTGCCCCGCGAGTGTATCTTCAGTATCTCCTCGCGCCCCTTAACGTCCGGCACGCCGACGTATATCTGCCTGTCGAAGCGGCCAGGCCGGAGAAGAGCGGAGTCGAGGATATCGGAGCGGTTCGTAGCCGCCATAACGATAACGCCCTCGTTATTAGAGAAGCCGTCCATCTCAACGAGGAGCTGGTTCAGCGTCTGCTCGCGCTCGTCGTGACCGCCTCCGAGTCCGCTGCCGCGCTGGCGGCCGACGGCGTCGATCTCGTCGATGAAGATGATCGCGGGGGCGAGCTTCTTCGCCTGGTCGAAAAGGTCGCGGACACGGCTTGCGCCGACGCCGACGTAGAGCTCAACGAAATCAGAGCCGGAGATCGAGAGGAACTGAACGTTTGCCTCTCCTGCGACGGCCTTTGCAAGCAGAGTCTTGCCCGTGCCCGGAGGGCCTACGAGCAGAACGCCCTTAGGAATGCGGGCGCCGAGGCGGGAGTATTTTTCCGGATCGCGCAAAAAGTCGACGATTTCCTCGAGCTCGGCCTTTTCCTCGTCGGCTCCTGCGACGTCTGAAAAGGTTTTCCTGTCCTTATTGGTGCTGCCGAGGCGGGTGTTCGCCTTTCCGAAGCGGCCTACGCCGCCTATCCCGTCGCGCCCGCCGGCGGCTCCGCGCAGCATAAAGAACCAGAGCACGGCCATCACGGCGAGGATGATGATATAGGGGATGAGGCTTATGAGCCACGAGGTCGTGTTGGGCACGTAATCGAATTTCTCCAGCGTGCCGCTCGCAAGCTGCTCCTGAATAATATCGTTAAGATCGGTATAAAAGGCGGAGAAGCTGTACAGCTTGTGCGTCGCTATATCGTGCCCGTTTATCGGCTCTCTGAGCTGCATGCTGACGGTATCGTCGCGCACCTCAAAGGCGGAGACGTTGCCCTGGGTAAACTGGCGGATCATCTCGGAGTAGGTTATCGGCTCAGACGCGGTATTCCTCCCGGCGAGCAGGTAGACCGTAGCCACGAGAATCAGTAGAATAAAGATATAAAAGCCGATGTCCGGCCTGCGCCTGCGCCTATCGTTGTTGTTTTCGTTCAAGAGCTCACTTCCTTTTCACTTCCGCAAATGCGGGAGCTTTTTCGTTTATTCGTAAATCTCGGGCTTCAGAACGCCGATATACGGGAGATTGCGGTAATCCTCGGCGTAGTCGAGGCCGTACCCAACGATGAAGGCGTCGGGACAGAGGAAGCCGACGTAGTCGGCCTTGATGTCGGACTTGCGGCGGCTCGGCTTATCGAGGAGAGTGCAGATGGATATCGAGGCCGGCTGCCTGTTCATAAGATACCCCTTGAGATAGGAGAGGGTAACTCCGGAATCGAGAATATCCTCGATGATTATTACGTGCCTTCCGGCAATATCGTGGCTCAGATCCTTTCGGATGCTGACGGCGCCCGTCGTGCTCGTCCCGTTCCCGTATGACGAGACAGCCATAAAATCTATGTCGCAATATGTGTTCACCGCGCGGACGAGGTCGGCCATAAATACGAAGGAGCCCTTGAGCACTCCTACCATCATCGGCTTTTTGTCCATATAGTCGCGGGTTATCTCCGCGCCGAGAGCCTTAACTCTCTCTCTTATCTCTTCCTCAGAGAAAAAAATTCGCTCAATATCGTTTTCAATCATATCTGAGTCTCCTCGGCTATTTTATATCCTCAAATGAGATTTTTATTACTCTGTCGCCTTTTTCCACCCGGGAGCGGACGTCCGTTCCGATCCCGTAAACTCCGAGAACGCCGGCGTCGTCGCATATGACGGGCACGGAGGCGCGGAGATGAGCGGGAATTTTTCGGTCAATAAAGAGCTTTTTGAGACTTTTTTGCCCTGATCCTGAGGAAAGCCGGATAAAATCACCCGTTTTTCTGGGTCTAATGAGCATATTACCACAAACACATTCGCTTTTGAATACCAAATCCGTAAAAGATTTGTGAATTTCCCCTGCGCTCTCAATGAGCTCGGCTCGAGCTTTGAGACCCGCCTCGGGTATCTCACGCTCTTCGCCCGGCGAGATCGCAAAGGGCTCGAAGGCGACGCTCTCCGCCTGCCCGAATATGAGCCTGTCGTATTCTCGCCTGACCGTAAGCCCCGGAAGGTCGAGACTTGCGGACGGGTCGGGGCTTTTCAGAAGCTCGAGCACGGCCTCAACGTGCGCGAAACTGAGCTCGGAGCCCGCGGCCTTTCTTATGACCCTCGAGGATAGGGAGAAGGGCTGAGAGGAAAGCTCCGAGGCGGAGAGGGTCGGGTGCTCAGCTAAATATTTCTCACTCAGCGAATCGAGAAAGCTCTCGTCCTCCCGGAGAAGCCTCGTCATATTCGCCGCTGAGGCGGCGGGATCGGCGGACGACGCCCTCAGAGCGGGGATCGCCCTGTGCCTTATCGTGTTTCTGAAGTAGTCGTCAGTCCCGTTTGAGCTGTCCTCCCGGTGCGGTATGCCGTTCACCCTGAGGTAAGCCTCAATATCAGCGCGCTTTGTGTAGAGAAGCGGCCTTATTATATCCCCGCGCACCGGCGGTATGCCGCAAAGCCCCTTCAGCCCCGTGCCTCTCGCTACACGCATTAGCACGGTCTCGAGATTATCCTCGGCGTTATGCGCTGTTGCTATTTTGGCGCCTCCGAGGGCTGCGGCGGTCTCGTAAAAAAAGGCGTAGCGCATATCTCGGGCACATTCTTCGATTCCCTGCGACAGCCTTTCTGCCTCAGAGCGCACATCGCCCGAGCCGATATAAAGGGGAATGCCGAGCCCGCGGCAGAGGCTTAAGCAAAACTCCTCGTCTCCGTCGGACTCAGACCCGCGCAGCCTGTGGTTATAATGAGCGGCGAATAGCTCAATGCCGAGCTTGTCGCTAAGCTCAGAGAGCACCGAGAGGAGGCAGACGCTGTCTGCCCCGCCCGAGAGGCATACGAGCACCCGGTCGCCGGGCTGTATCATATTGAATTCGCGGATGGCGGATAGCACGCCGGATGAGAAAACCGTCATTCCTCGTGCCTTCTGTCTATCGAGGAGAACGCGGAGTATTCCGGCAGAAAGCGAAGCTCGACCGTTCCGGTCTCGCCGCGCCTGTTTTTAAGAATGATGCACTCGGCTACGTTCGGCGTCTCCGTCTCGTTGTTGTAGTAATCGTCGCGGTAAAGGCCGAGAATTATATCGGCGTCCTGCTCAATAGCTCCCGACTCGCGCAGGTCGGAGAGCATCGGGCGCTTGTTCTGACGGCCCTCGTTCGCGCGGTTGAGCTGTGAAAGGCAGATCACGGGTACGTTCAGCTCCTTTGCCATTATCTTGAGCATACGGCTGATATCGCTGACGGCCTGGGTGCGGCTCTCGTTCGTATATCCCGATCTGCCGCCCGCAGACTGCATTAGCTGAAGGTAGTCTATCACGACGAGGCCGAGATTCGGCACGCGGCGGCAGGCCGCGTTCATATCAGCGACGGAGACCGTAGGATTATCGTCAAACCGCATATCGGTAGCCCCGATCGAGGCGGTCGCAGCAGCGATCTTTCGCCACTCCTCCTCGCTTAGCTGCCCGGTCTGAAGCTTTTTGAGATCGACAAAGCTCTCACTCGCCAGAAGCCTCGTGCAGAGCTGCTCGCGGCTCATCTCGAGAGAGAAGACGGCGACGGTCTTGCCGCTCGTCTTGGCGACGTGCAGCGCCATATTCAGGGCTATCGTCGTCTTTCCCATACCGGGGCGGGAGGCGATTATGATAAGGTCGGAGTTATTAAGTCCCATTATCGCCGTGTCCACGTCGGGAAGGCCGGTGCTCATGCCCGGTATCCTCGCCCCACTTTTCGCGGCCTCGTTGAGCTTCGTATATACGTCTACGAGCACTTTCTTGACCGGCTCGAGCCCGCCTACCGTCCTGCCTTGACGGATGGCGTAAACCTTCTGCTCGGCGGAGTCAAGAACGGTCTGCCCGTCGCCGCCCGCCTCAAGCGCAAGGGCGCTTATCTCCGAGCCGGCGTCTGCCACGCTGCGGAGAAGAGCCTTGTCCTTGATTATCGCGGCGTACTCCATCACGTTTGCCGCGGTAGGGGTTATCTCCATCAGCCGCATAAGATAGTCGCGGCTGCCCTCGTTCGCGTAGCCCCTGCTGCGAAGCTCGTTCAGCACGGTGACGGCGTCGATCTTCTGGGAATAATTGAACATCGAGAACACGGTCTCGAATATGTTTTTATTCGCCTCAACGTAGAACTCGTCCGCTCTGAGTACTCCGATAACGTCGGCAACGCAGCGCGGGTCGATGAGGATTGAGCCGAGAACGGCCTGCTCCGCCTCTACGGAGTGCGGCATCTGCCGGAAGGCCAGCTCTTCATTCGGCATTTGATTCACATCCTTTTCGTTTCCTGAGCGGGATTGTTATTTCTCCGAAATAAGAACGTTTATCGTTCCGCTGATCTCATAGCCGAGCTTGGCCTTTACCTCGTAGGAGCCGAAGGTCTTGATCGGGTCCGCGAGGATTATGCGCTTTGAGTCGATGGATATTCCGTGCTGGCGCTTGAGCTCTTCGGATATCTCCTTCGTGGTTATCGAGCCGAAGAGCTTGCCGTTTTTCCCGGCGGAGGCGGGGATCTTTACGAGAACGCCCTCAAGGCGGGTCTTTGTTTCGTTCGCTTCCGCCTTCTCAAGCTCCATCTGGCGGGCCTTCTGCTTCTCCTGCTGCTTGATTGTGTTGAGATTATCGGCCGTAGCGGCTATCGCGAGCCCGCGGGGGAAGAGGTAGTTTCTCGCGTATCCGTCAGAAACGTTTACTATTGCGCCCTTCTTGCCGTGATCCTTAACGTCCTGCTGAAGTATGACTTTCATTTTTATATTTCCTTTCCGTATGATTATTTATCCTGTTCGGGCTCCTGAATGGAGTTATCCTCCAGATAGGCGTCGATTGCAGTAACGAGGTCGCGCACGACGTCCTTCTGGGTCTTTTCTTTTATCTGGGCCCCGGCCTGATTCTTGTTCCCACCGCCGCCGAGCTTTTCAAGTATGACCTGAACGTTTATATCGCCGATGCTTCGGGCTGAGATGTCTATCGAGGTTTCCGAGGGGAAGACGACAAAGCTTGCGTTTATTCCGGCGATATTCAGAAGCTCGTCCGCCGCCTGGGCGGCGATAACGCGGTTTTCCGCGGATTCCGGAGCGGCTATCGCTATCCCGGCCTTGTAAAGCTTAGCCTTCTGCACGATGGCGTATCTCGCCTTGGCGGTCTGGATATCCGACTGCAGGAGTCGCTTTACGTCGCTCGTGTCAGCTCCGGCTCTTCTCAGGAAGGCGGCCGCGTCGAAGGTCCTGCCGCCGGTGCGAAGTGTAAAGTTCTTCGTATCGAGCACGATTCCGCTCATAAGAGCCTCTGCCTCGCAGCGCAGGATATCCGACTGCTCGACCATATACTGCAATAGCTCGGTCACAAGCTCGCAGGCGGAAGAGGCGTAAGGCTCGTGGAGGGAGAGAGCGGCGTTCTGAATGTAGGTTGCCGCACGCCTGTGGTGGTCGATAACGGCCACGCGGTTTACGCTGAGGAGGAGGTTTTCGCTCTCGACCTGCTCCGGCCTGTTCGTATCGACGACTATCAGAAGGCTGCCGCCGTCAACGGCGAGTATGGCGTCCTGCGGACTGATGAAAACGTCTTGATATTCCGGGAGAACCTTGACCTTGTCAATAAGCTCCTTTGCCATTGAGCTCTGGTAATCGACTACGACCTTCGGCTTTTTGCCCATCACTCTTGCCGCGCAGCACAGGCCGATGGCCGAGCCGATTGCGTCGAGGTCGGAGTGCTTATGCCCCATGATAAAGACCTTCGTAGCGTCGCGCATAAGCTCCGAGAGGCTCGAGGCCATAACTCTCGACTTGACCTTGGTGCGCTTTTCGGCCTGGCTCGTTTTGCCGCCGAAGAACTCAAAGGTGTATTTATTCTTTATGACCGCCTGGTCGCCGCCTCTCGAAAGGCTCATCTCAAGCGCGAGGGCGGAGAAGTGGCAGCTCTCGCCGATATCCTTTCCGTCCTTGCCGATGCCGATCGAGAGGGTCGGATGCATACCCTTCGGGCTTATAAGCGCGCGGACGAGATCGAGAAGCTCGAATTTAGAGGCGATTATCTCGTCAAGATAGCGGGATTCGCAGATGAAGATGTACCTGTCTCTGTCCGAGCGGGTAAGGTAGCCGTTATATTTCGAGGTCCAGTTGACTATGATCTCGTCTATCGCAGCGATGAGCTGGGATTTATCCTTCTCGGCAAGGCCGTTCAGTATCTCGTCGTAGTTATCGAGCATTATCGTGGAGAAGACCATGCGGGTGTGCTCGAACTCGTCGGAGAGCTCGGCGTACGCTGTCTCGTCGACCCAGTAGGTCGTGGCGACATAATTTTTTACGCCGGGCGCCTCACTTCCGCGAATAAGCGAACCGAAGACGCGGAAACGCATATCTCCGAGGCTGACGAGGCCGGGATGCTCGTTCTTTCCCTCCATAAGCCAGCGGGTGGAAAAGCCCGGCAGGATATCATTCACGCTGAGGGAGAAGGAGTGCTCCTTTTCGCCTGCGATGGCAAGGAAGCTGTCGTTCGCGTAGATGAGCTCGTTCTGATTAAGAGTGAATATCGCCATCGGAAGCGGGAAGTTCGTGAGAGTATTCTTCGTCGCAGAGTCGATGTTGCTCGTGACGGACTCTATATACTGCACCATCTCCTTGCCGCGGCGGCGTCCTGCTATTCGGGAGTAGACGTAAAGCAGAACGGCGGCGCCGAGCTCGATCGCCGCAAGCTCAAGAGTGTACTGACCGAAAAAGAAGGTCGCAACTGCAAATAGTATAAGAACAAGGAAGAAAAGCCTGGTCGAAGTTCCGAAAACCTGTTTAATAAGACGGTTCAAATCATACACCCCTTCGCTTTGCATAAGGCAATAATATCAGATTTTAATTATTATAGCATTTTTCCACGTTTTTCTCAATACGTTCTTTAATAAAAAAACTGTTTCCGCAAAAAATAGCTCCGGAATCATTCATTTCGGAGAAGAAGTATGAAAGCGATAATAATGGCAGGCGGCGAGGGCACCCGCCTTCGCCCTATAACCGACCGGCGACCGAAGCCGATGACGGAGATCTACTCCAAGCCGGTGCTTGAATATACGGTAAAAAAGCTCGTTAAGCTCGGTATAACCGAGCTTTCAATGACTCTGCGCTATCTTCCGGATATGATAAAGGACTATTTCGGCGCCGGCGAGCGATTCGGAGCCACGATAGAGTACCTCACGGAAAAAGAACCGCTCGGCACGGCCGGCGGAGTGAGGGCGCTGCGGGGCTTTTACGGGGACGAGCCAGTCCTTATTATGAGCGGCGACGCGGTCTGGGACCTTGACCTTACAAAGCTTATTCGCTTCCACTCGGAGAGCGGAGCCGCGGCGACCCTCGCACTATACGAGCATAACGAGCCTACGGAGTACGGAACGGTGGTGCTCGGGGAGAACGGAAGAATAAGGGGCTTCAGGGAAAAGCCCTCCTGGGACAGGGTCGTTACCGACCGGGTCAACACCGGTATCTACGTTCTCTCCAAAGAGGCGGTGGATATGATACCGGACGGGGAGAGCTACGACTTCGGCAAGGAGCTGTTTCCGGTCTTACTCGCTGCGGGGCTCGATATGCGCGGCCTTCCGATGGAGGGATACTGGCGCGATATCGGCTCTCCCGAGGCGTACCGCCAATGCTGTATGGACGTCGTCTCGGGAAAGCTCAGCCTTGAGGGCGCGGAGCCCGAGGAGAGATATCCCGGAAGCGTTACCTTCGGAGCAAAGATCGGACCGGGAGCGAGGCTCGATAAGGCCGTCGTTATGCCCGGGGCGAGGATCGGCGCGGGAGCCGTTTTAAAAAGCGGGACGGTAGTCGGAGAAGACGCCGTTATCGGCGACGGGGCCGTCCTCGCTGAGAACGTCAGGATAAGCGCGAGAACGAGGGTCAGGGCCGGAGAGATCGTGACGGACGACCGCGGCTCTTTCATAAAAAGCGTTCCGGAATTTTACGAGCGCGGCAGGATGAGGGGCAAGTATCCCTCTGAGATAGACGCCGAGGTATGCCTTAGAATAGGCCGTGCCCTCGGGGCAATGGGCAGAACGGGGATAGGAAGCTGCGGCGGCAACGCCGCCTTCGCCTGCGCCGACGCGGTATCGGCAGGGGCGCGGGAGAGCGGCGGAGCGGCCTTCGTAACGGACGATCCCTTTGAGGCGTCTCTGAGACGGACGGCGGAAAGGCTTGACTTCGCAGCATCCGTTTTTGTGCGGGAGAGCGCAGGCTCACTTGAGCTCAGCTTCTTCTCTCAGAGCGGGAGCCCGGCCTCCGACAGGCTCGAGCGGGAGGTGGCGGCCGCCGTCAGGGGAAAGCGTGAGGCGAGCGAAGGCGGAAAAACAGGCTTTCCCGCCATCGTCAGGGGAACTGAGAGGCAGTACCTTTCCGAGAGCGTCAGGCCGAGAGCCTGCGACTTCTTCGACCTTAAGGTATCCGTCAGCGGAGCGGGGGAGGAGAACAGAACGCTCAAAAAGGTGCTCGCCCTTTCCGGCTGCAGAGTGACCGACAGATCTGCGGGAATACCGGACTTTACCGCCGCGGAGGGCGGCTTTGAGCTCTCCTGCGTGGACGAAAAGGGAAGAAGGGCTGACAGCGCCCACCTTGCCATGATCGCCGGGCGTGAGGCAGACGCCGCCGGAGCGGCCGCCGTAACAGTCCTCAGAATGAGGCGGGAGGGCAAGACCCTTGCCGAGCTTATTGACGAGCTTCCCGATTACCACAGAGAGGACGTTCAGCTCATAACCGGGAGGCCTCGAGCCGGGCTTATGCGCGAGATAAGCGAACGCTTCTCTGTCGAGGCCGCCGAGGAATCGGAGCCCGGCCTCCTGCTATCCGAGCTGGGGGCAAAGCTTAGAGTTATCCCCGGAAGAAACGAGGGCGAACTCCGAATAACGGCGGAGGCGGAGTCGAAATCCGCCTGCGATGAGGCAATTTCGGCGCTGAAAAGCAAATTGAACCTGTAAAATTAAAAAAACCTGTTGATAAAAACGGCGATTTATAATAAAATATATATCTGTCATTTTTCAGTCAGCAGGTTTTACATATATGAAGATGCTTTTTAAACTCAGAGCCATTGCCGCTCTTTTAATAATCTCGGCGCTTTTGAGCGCCTGCTCGGGTTCAAGCGTACCGAATAAGGTCTACGCCCCGGAGGATCTGTCGGGCAGAACGGTCGGTGTGCTTTCCGACACCGCCGCCGAGGGATTTCTTGATAATATGAAGAACGTGTCCGTCCGCCGCTGCCAATCGGGAGCTGAGCTGATGGATGAGCTCAAGAAGGGGCGCATCGACGCCGTCGTCTGCGACGCGGTCGACACGGGCACTCTCCTCAGCTACGGGGGCGCGAAAAAGCTTTCCGAGCCGCTTTACGAGGGCGAGTTTTATATCGCGGTCTCACAGGAGAACGAGACGCTTCTTAAAAACGTCAATTCCGCTCTTTCGGAGCTTAAGAAGTCCGGCCGTATCGACAGGCTTGAGGACGCCGAAGACGTTGAGCTCACCGGCGATATATACCTTACCGTGGCGGTTTGCCCGGACCTGTATCCATATGCGTATACCGGCGAGGACGGAGAGCTTTACGGAACGGAGATAACCCTCGCCCGGCTCATCTGCGAGAAGCTGGGAGTAAACGCTGAGCTTCGCGCGGTCGAGGCCGGTAAGCTCGTCTATATGGTCGAGAGCGGAAAGGTCTCGATAGCGATTGGCAGAATAGTAAAGAGCTCCGACCTCGTAAATTATTCCGAGGGATACGGAGCTATCCGTGAGGAAATATTGGTGAGAAATTAACCGAAAAGGATGATGGCATAATGAAAAGGACCAAAATAATCAAGCTTTACGAGGATCCGGCGCAGTTTGCCGATCAAGAGATCACCGTTATGGGCTGGGCTCGCAATATCCGCGATCAGAAGAGCTTCGGCTTTATCGAGCTGAACGACGGCAGCGCCTTCAAGCCCGTGCAGGTGGTTTTCGAGAGGGAGACCCTTGAGAACTACGATGAGATCGCCCGTCAGAACGTCGGCGCCGCCCTCATCGTCACGGGAATACTTGTGCTGACCCCCGGGGCAAAGCAGCCCTTCGAGCTGAAGGCGAAAAAGATCGAGGTGGAGGGCGTATCGAGTCCGAACTATCCCCTTCAGCCGAAGCGCCACAGCGTTGAGTTTCTGCGCACGATACAGCATCTCCGCCCGAGAACGAATCTCTTCTCCGCCACCTTCCGCGTCCGCGCGGCGGCGGCTCAGGCCATCCACGAGTTCTTCCGCGATAGGGGCTTCGTGTATATCCACACCCCGATAATCACCGGGTCGGACGCGGAAGGCGCAGGCGAGATGTTCCGCGTCACCACCATTGACCCCGCCGATCCCCCGCGGAATGAGGACGGCAGCATAGACTACTCCAAGGATTTCTTCGGAAAGGCCACGAACCTCACGGTCTCCGGTCAGCTCAACGCCGAGAACTTCGCTCTCGCCTTCGGCGATGTCTACACCTTCGGCCCGACCTTCCGCGCCGAGAATTCCAACACCCAGCGCCACGCCGCCGAGTTCTGGATGATCGAGCCCGAGATGGCCTTTGCAGACCTTGACGACGACCTCGAGTGCATGGAGGCTATGCTCAAGTATATCATCAACTACGTATTGGAGCATTGCCCGATGGAGATGGACTTCTTCAACAGCTTCGTGGACAAGGGACTCAAGGATAGGCTTATAAACGTCGCGTCCAGCGAGTTCGGCCGCATCTCCTATACCGACGCCATCGAGCTTCTTAAGAAGAACAACGATAAATTCGACTACCCCGTAGAGTGGGGCAGCGATATCCAGACCGAGCACGAGAGATATCTCGCGGAGACCGTGTTCAAGCGCCCCGTGTTCGTGACCGACTATCCGAAGGATATAAAGGCCTTCTATATGCGCCTCAACGACGATGGGAAGACCGTCGCCGCGTCCGACTGCCTCGTGCCCGGCATAGGCGAGATTATCGGCGGCAGCCAGCGCGAGGAGAGGATTGAAGTCCTCGAGCGCAGAATGGATGAGCTCGGGCTCAATAAGGATGACTACTGGTGGTACCTCGATCTCCGCCGTTACGGCTCCTGCCGCCACGCGGGCTTCGGCCTCGGCTTCGAGCGCATGGTTATGTACCTCACGGGCGTAACGAATATCCGCGACGTGGAGCTCCATCCGCGCACGGTTGGAAACGCGGAGTTTTAATCAAAAACTATTTCTTCGGCGGGTGATGGGAAATGGCAGATAAAAAGAAAAAAGATTACGGAATGAACGTAGACTTCAATTCCTACGGGCTCAAGCCCGCCGGAAGCTATATCGACAGTCTCAAGCATCTTAACGATATGCTGGATACCATAGCGGGCGGAGCGGGCATTACCACACCCAAAACCGACCTCGACGGGCTCAAAAGCAGCATGGACGAGGCGGACGAGGCCGCGAAGAAGCTCCTCCGCGAGATGGGAGAGACCGACGCCCTCAGCCCCAACGCGCCCAAGACGAAGGCGGAGGAGGAGCCGGAGAGGCCGAATTTAGACGAGCTTTTAGCAGAGCTCGACAGCCTTGTCGGCCTTGATAAGATAAAGCAGAACGTGCGAAGCCTCATTAACCTCGCCAAGGTCCGCAAGCTCCGCGAGGAGCAGGGCCTGCCCACTCCGAATATGAGCCTTCACTTAGTCTTTATGGGAAACCCCGGAACGGGCAAGACAACTGTCGCCCGCCTTGTCGCTCAGCTTTATTACGCGATAGGCGTCCTTTCAAAGGGTCAGCTCGTCGAGGTGGACAGAAGCCAGCTCGTAGCCGGCTTCGTCGGTCAGACGGCTATAAAGACCGACGAGGTCATCAAAAAGGCGATGGGCGGAGTGCTATTCATCGACGAGGCGTATTCCCTCATAAGCCAGGAGGGGGCGAACGACTTCGGCCACGAGGCCGTTGAGACGATACTTAAGGCAATGGAGGATCACCGCGACGACCTCGTCGTGATTGTCGCGGGCTACGAGGAGCTTATGGAGAAATTCATCAGCTCCAACCCCGGCCTCGAGAGCCGCTTCAACAGATACTTCGTTTTCGAGGATTACAACGGCGAGGAGCTTTACAGGATATTCGAACTCCGCTGCAATAAGAATAAATACGAGCTCGACGAGGAAGCCGAGACGTATCTTAAGAGCTACCTGAACGACCTCTATGAGACGAGGGACGAGAACTTCGGGAACGGACGCACCGTGCGCAATATTTTTGAAAACGTGGTCTCCGTCCACTCCGATCGCGTGGCCCAGCTCGAGGAGCCGACGAAGGAGGACCTTATCGGGGTCACGAAGGAGGACGTTGAGAAGGCTGTTGAGATGTGAGCCGCGCCCTTCCCGATAAGAGAAAAGGCGAAAAATAGTTGTTGACAGCAGGGAATATTTATGATATTATTCTTTAGCTGAGGCCAGAGCGGCCTTTATGCGGGTGTAGCACAACGGCTAGTGCACCAGCCTTCCAAGCTGGGGACGTGGGTTCGATTCCCATCACCCGCTCCACAGGCCGCAAAGCCACGGCTTACGAGCGCCAATAGCTCAGCAGGATAGAGCAACTGCCTTCTAAGCAGTAGGCCGGGGGTTCGAATCCCTCTTGGCGTGCCAGCGTCAGGGGAGAGGGGCTTTCAAGGCGCTCAATGCGTTAAAACGCTCCTCTTCTTTCAATTTGAAAATGGTGGGTGTAGCTCAGTTGGTTAGAGCACCGGATTGTGGTTCCGGGTGTCGAGGGTTCGAGTCCCTTTACCCACCCCATTCATTGACGCCGCCTTATTCGGCGGCGTCAATGATATTAAAAATCTTTGGGATATAGGGATGTCGCCAAGCGGTAAGGCACAGGACTTTGACTCCTGCATCCGTGGGTTCGAATCCCGCCATCCCTGCCATAAGCCCCAGTAGCTCAGCAGGTAGAGCACCGCCCTTTTAAGGCGGGTGTCCTGGGTTCGAGTCCCAGCTGGAGCACCAAAAAAGCTGACCCACAAAAGTGGGTCAGCTTTTTTACACCTTAGACGCTGGGACTCGAAGGGCGCGGGAGTGAATGACGTGCCGGTGGCACGTCAGAGCCGCGCCCCGGCTCGCCCGCAGGCGAGGAGTCCCAGCTGGAGCACCAAAAAAGCTGACCCACTTGGGGCACCCTCCGTAAGGAAGGTGCCCCAAGGCGGCTCTTGTATCTGAATTGAATACTATTTGATGTGGTATCGGCGTGGCCTTATGGTTACGCCGGTATTTCTTTGCCCGGCGCTTCCTTGGCAAGGCGTTTCTGGAACGCTTCTTCCATTTCCTCGGGGCTGAGCTCCCGGAGAATGCCGACGCCGCTGTAGTAGATGTCCACCACCTGGTATCGCTTCTCGTCGAGGTATTTCGGGGCATATACCACAATCCTGTCAATGAATTCGTGGATCAGCTCCGGCGTAAGCTCCTTGATCTCGGTGAGCTGCTTCACCTTGTCGATGAACCGCTGCAGATTCTCCGTCTTGTCCGTCTCGGTTTCCAGATAGGTCTGCATTTCAGGGAGGGCGGCTTTCAGCTTCTGCTGCTCCTCCTCGTAGGCCATGGACAGCGTGGCATAGCGGTCATCAGAGAGTTTGCCCTTGGCGTTGTCCTCGTAGAGCTTTTGGATCAGTCCGTCGATCTCAGAAATACGCCGCTTGGCCTTGTTCAACTCCCGGCGCTTTTCCGCAAGCTCCTTTTTCTTGTCCTCGCTGTAGCATTTCATCTGCTTCCGTGCAAACTCCTTCTCGAAGACCTGCACGTTCTTGAGCACTCGCTGCATACTCTCCAGCACCAGCTCAAAGACGACCTTTTCCCGGATGAAGTGAGCCGTGCAGGATTCCGTTGCTTTGCGGTAGGACGAACAGAAGAAAAACGCCTGCTCACGCTTATAATTGTTGGTGGCTCCATAGTACAGCTTTTCGCCGCAGTCGGCACAGTACAGGAGGCCGGAGAACGGGCTGACAATCCCTGTCTTGGTCGGTCTGCGCCTGTGCTGCCGAAGCTCCTGCACCAGCCGGAACGTCTCACGGTCGATGATCGCCGGGTGGGTATCCGGGAAGGCCTTCCACTCCTCCTGCGGTCTGTCGATCTTCTTCTTGTTCTTGAAGGAACGGGTCGTATACCGGAAGTTGACCGTATCGCCGCAGTATTCCTGCTTGGAAAGGATATCCGCTACCGTGGCTGAACACCAGTTGTACGGAACGGCGGGCGGTTTGCTGCATTTCTTGCCGACGTTGCTCCAATGCTCCGTCGGTGTCATCACCTTGGCGGCTTTCAGGCGTTTGGCGATCTGCGTTGGACCCAGGCCCTCCACGCACCATGCAAAGATCTGCCTTACGGTCTCTGCCGCAGGCTCGTCCACGATCCACTGTACGTTCTGCTTCGTGCTCTCCGGGCTTTTTCGGTAGCCATACGGCGGGTTGGTGGTCAGCGGTGCGCCGGACATGCCCTTGTTCCGAAAGACGTTACGTACCTTCTGGCTTGTGTTCTTGGCGTGCCACTCGTTGAACAGGTCCTGCATCGGGACCAGATCACTGATCCCCTTTGCCGTGTCGATATTGTCCATGATGGCGATATACCGCACGCCCAGCCGGTCGAACTCCTCCTCCAAAAGCTGTCCTACGATCAGACGGTTACGGCCCAAGCGGGAATGATCTTTTACGATCAAGGTTCCGATCATGCCTTTCTCGGCCAACTCCATGATCTCCGTGAATGCCGGTCTTGCGAAGGTGACGCCGGACCAGCCGTCATCTACGAAGAACTTGGGATTCGAAAAATGATTGTCGTCTGCGTATTTCTGTAAGATGGATTTCTGATTCTTGATGGACCCCGACAGACCTTCCTGTTCATCGTCACGGGACAGGCGGCAGTATAGGGCCGTGATTTTGTTATCTGACTGTTTACTCATAAATCTCCTTTCCGCAGCCAGATATGATCGTCTTGCAGGTAAGGCAAGTATATCATATCCAGCCGCTAACTTCAATGCTTTAAAGTGAGGGTTTTGACAGAATCCGTCCGATCTTTTCGGTGATGTTCTCACCGGCGTCCGGCTGGAAATGGGATCTCACGGCGTATACCGTGCCGTCGATCTCACGGATGAAGGCCAGCGGCTCGGCGTACATGGTCCGCTTGAACCATGCCAGCCGCTGCTCCTTTGTCATGGCGGCGAGTAGGTCTGTGATCTCCTGAATTGCCTGTTCCAGCTCGGGGCTTTTCTTTGATTCGTTGTCGTATTTCATCTTGCGTCACGCTCCCTTCCGTATTTCTTTCTCTGTTGCTCCTCTTGGGCCCGGTATTCGTTGGCATAGAGCAGATCGGTCTTTTCTTTCATTTGGAGGGATCGCTCCTCGATCCCCTCGTTCAACTTCAGCCGTTTCCGCAGCTCGGTGATCCGGGCGGTAACATCGGCTTTTTCCTTCCGCAGGGTGATCTTTGCCTCCGGCGTCGCTCTGCGGATCTTGTTTTGCAGTTTTCGCCGCCGATCGGTCAGCATCGCCAATTCCGTTATAAGCTGCTTCCTGTCGGCATACAGGTCCGCCAGCGTCTCAATGCGGTATTTACCCATATACCGCACCTGCTCGGTGAAGGTGTCCAGCTTTTTCAGATCCTCCTTTAGATACGGACTGGTGGGTTTGTAATCCGTATTCCTGGGCAGAATTCCCAGCAGATAACAGTAGTGGAGATACTGCCGGTAGATATGGCTCGTCCGCACAAAGGGCTTGAACCAGTCGTGCAGCTCCTGCGGCATCTGCCTCGGATAATCGATCCGTGCGGGTCTGCTCCCGAAGGAGGCTGCACCACCCATATATCGGGAGATCTCCTGCGGCGTCCACCGCTCATCCAGCGTGTCCAGCCGGGTGAAGTGCTCATACTGCGGCAGGCGCACCTTCCAGTGCTTCCCGGTGAAGTCGGTGATATATCCCTTGCGCCGGAGGTATGCTTCCATGAGTCGAGGATTTCTGCTGTAGATGATCGCCTCGTGTATGTCCTCCCGGTAGACATTGTAGCGGGTTGGCTTCCCGGCCTTTTCATCCAGCCAGACCTGTCGGGACGGAGCCTTATGCGGATTCTTTATCACCGAGAGGCTGTATTCCCGGCACAGGCTGTCGGAGCGCTCCCGCAGCCGCTGCTGCTCCGCCTTGGAGTAGTTGTATTTGCCACCGTCCCGGAAGGACACGGAATTGAAACAGAAGTGGTTGTGCAGGTGGCCCTTATCCAGGTGTGTGGTCACGATGATCTGGAAGCGGTCACCCCACATCTCCTTTGCCAGCCTCACCCCGATCTCATGGCAGAGCTCCGGCGTCACCTCGCCGGGCTTGAAGCTCTGATACCCGTGCCAGGCGATATACTTATCCTCCTTGCCGAAGCGTTTCTTGGTCTGGATCATCTGCTGAAGGGCGATTTCTTTGAGGCAGTTGACAGCGGTGACATATTCGCCCTGTTTGGTGGCGGCGGGACGCTGCACGTAGGAGAGCACGTCCCACAGAGGCTGGAGGTCCGGCTTCTCCGCCATGGCCTTTTCCGGGTTCTCCACATAGGCCAGGAGGTCTTTCAGTCGGCCCTTGATGTGCCATAGCTTTGTCGTTGCCATTACGCCACCTCCATGAGGGTGAGAATCAGCGTCTCGATCCGGTGGCACTCTGCTGCGGCTTCGGGCAGGAAGTGCACACATTTTTGCAGGCTGCCGTGGAGGTGGTACAGCTCCTCCAACAGACCCCAAAAGTCAGGGCCGGGCTGCGGCTTTGGCTTCTTACCTTTACAGACTTGGCGGACATATTCAGCCTGTGAGAGGCCACACAGGGCGGCGTCCCGTTCCAGCTTTTCTTTCTCTTCTTCGGTCAGCCGTACACGAATACGGACCGTTTCATTTTTCATAATCATCATCTCTTTGAGTTAAAATACTTGTTCTTTGCAGGGTCATAGGGCGACACGCCCTGAGAAGGTCCACAGACCGGGAGGCTGTGGATCTGGATTTCGGGGGCAAAATCCGATGCTCGCTACTACTGTGGACAGGGGTATCCCTGCCCGCAGCCGATCTCTTTCGCCGTTCTCTCCGAACATCGTTCCTGCCCCGGAGTCTCACCGGAGCGTCGCTGCGCTTCGTCGACACAAGCTTCATATCACTCGCCCCGCCGTAAACGGCAGGTCTCGCTCATTCCGCTGCGCCTCCTCTCCCCTCAAAATCTTCGATTTTGCGGGGACCCCATTTTTCGGAGGGGAGTCATGGCACGGTCATATCCTGTTCGGACGGTCATTCAGTTTTCCTTTGAGGCAGTTCCCTCTACTATCCCTCTTGGAACTTTTTCGGGAAAATGCCAGAAACTTTTTTCGCTTTTTTCTGGCAAATAGAAAAAAGCCGATTTACATGAGCCCCCTGCCGAAAGGATATAAATATCCTTTCAAAGCAAGAAGTCATGTAAATCGGCTTTGTGACAAGTCGAAGCCTGTTTGTACACCGTCCTGTCAACAGGCTGAAAACAGGCGGACAGCGTCGGCGTTTGGTAGCAGCCGAAGCGTTAGCGGCAGCTCAGGCGCGCCGCAACCCGTGGCATGAGCCACGCATAATCATTGCTTCTCGCATATTCAGTTGTGTGCTCCCAAAAATGGAGTATAAGTTATTTTACAGAACATTTGTGCGATTGTCAAGCAAAAAGGAATGATTTGAAGATGAAAGCATAAAGCGTTAGCTATCTTGTCTTATCACAGATCCTCTTGCAGCATCCAGTTCCCATTACTGGATTTGCTAATTCTTCTTTCGCTTTCTGCCCAGACAATCCCGCCCATGAAGAGGGCATTTACTGCTGTGCCGATTCTGCTGATCCCCATAAGATTTGCGGCAGCACGAATCAGATCCTCTTGAGGGAGGCTAAATTGGTCTTCCAGGGCTCGGCAAACAGCATTGGCTGCCTCCTGAACAGGAATCTCCTTCGCATCTCGTTTGCTGTCTCCCTCGCCATTGGCGCGAAATTCGGTGTAGGTATGCGGATTCTGCGTGGGCTTCCAGAAGAACCTGTCTCCGCCTTGCGTCGTGAAGTTCATGTTCATCGATTTGTAAATACTGCTCATGAACTGCTGAATTCGACTTCCAGCACGAGCGATAGAATAGCTCTGCACAACGCGTCTAGTCAGAAGCGGCTCACTGATTGGCCCTTCAATGTCCAAGACCGTCATGACCCTTTGGGCAACATCATTACGATGTCTATATGTTGGCGTAATAAAGTCATCCGGTGACATGTAGCTTCCAGGAAGCTGCGCGGCTCTGTAAACTGTTACGGGTTTCTTTTCAACAGCCACATTCTGAACGACGCCTTTTAAAACCACGCCATCGTCTGTCTTCTGCGCAGGGGTGGCCTTTATGGTCTTCGCCTGAGGCGGCGTATTACTGCCATCGTCTTTACTACGGGATATCTCCGGCATGTTTTTCTTGGGAGATTGATCAACCACCGCAGAGAATTCCTCCGGGGATAGAGACTCACTCGCTGCTTCTTCCGCCTCATGGATTTCTCGCAGGATACGCACAATCTCTTTTTCGCTGTTGTCCCACCAGTCCATTGTCCATACCCTGGTGATGCGCCATCCAAGCCCCTGCAAGACATTGATTTGCGCAAGCTCGCGGTCTCTCGTCGTCTTGGCCGCTTCATAGCCTCTGCCATCCAGCAGAATACCAAGCAAATACCTTTCGGGATTGGCTGGATCAACAACACCAATGTCAATCTTGTAGGCAGATTCACCGATAGCGCGGTCTGTTTCATACCCTTGTTCCTTGAGTGCGGTGCAAATAGCGTCAGCAATTCCGCTTGTGCTCTTCACATTGGTAGAAACACTGCTTTCCGTCTCTGCCATATGATTGCTTGCGGCATACTCCATAAACTCTTTGAGAGCAGCAACGCCCGCAGCACTTGTACGGGAGAGATTGATCTGATCTGGCGTAAGCGTGGCAAATACGATCATCTCATAACGGGCACGGGAAACAGCGACGTTAAGGCGACGCCATCCGCCTTCGCGATTAAGTGGGCCAAAGTTCATAGAGATCTTTCCTTCTCTGTCTGGCCCATAGCCAATGGAGAAGAGAATGATGTCTCGCTCATCACCCTGTACGTTTTCAAGATTCTTAATGAACAGCGGTTCCTTGGAATTGTACGCCCACTCTTCAAGCTGAGGATCGTCCTTGCAGGCGTCAGTCAGTAGGTCATCAATTAGATTTTGCTGAGAGATGTTGAAGGTAACAACACCGACACTCTTTTCAGAGCAGGCAGGATCATGGCAGCGGCGCTTCAGCTCTGCGACAACCGCCTCAGCTTCCGCTCGGTTGGTTCTCTTGCCGCCGCGCTCAAAGACGCCGTCTACATGAACAAGCCTCACGTGAGATTCTCTGTCGTTGACAGAGGGAAACGTGTACAGCTTGTTGTCATAGAATTGGCTGTTGCTGAAGGCAATTAAGCTTTCATGCCTGCTACGGTAGTGCCAAAGCAAGTGGGTCTGTGGCATATTCAGAGCGAGGCAATCGTCAAGGATGCTTTCCATGTCTTCTTCGTCCAGATGATCATCGTCCGTTGTGCTGGAAGCAAAGAACGATGTAGGCGGCATCTGCTTGGGGTCGCCGACAATTATGGCATTCTCGCCACGCGCGAGCGCGCCGACAGCTTTACTTGTGGGCAACTGAGACGCCTCATCGAACACGACAAGATCGAAAGGCTTCCTGTTCGGATCCAGGTACTGCGCCACAGAGATTGGGCTCATCAGCATGCACGGACAGAGCTTGGGAAGCAGATTCGGAATCTGCTCAAACAGTTTACGGATGCTGATGCCGCGTCCACCGCTCCGGATCGCTCTCTGCAAGATACCAGTTTCAGAGCTTCCTACTGACGCCGTAGTGAAATTTGGAACTTTAGCTGCAAGACGGCAGTAGATCTCGCTCTTGGAAAGCTCAGTCAGCTCACTGTCGATTTTCCGGAACTGCGCGATCTTCACGTTAAAGTCATTCCCGGAGAACAGGTTCAGCGCGTCATCAGACTCGATGGCGTCTATAGCCAGCCCCTTATAAACAGCCTTCTTGTATGCCGGAATAACGGATTCGTGATCCAGGCCGGAAATGTATGATATTACTACAGGGTCTAACCCCGCAATCAAAGCCTCGGAAGACGCCTTGTTCCACAGTACCCATTCCCTCAACTGATCTGCGTTGCACGAAATCCGATTGCAGAGATTCTTTTCAGTGTCGATCCATTCGTTATCCTCTTTTGTTTGCAGATCCAATAATCCATAAAATACGCTCTTTTTCTGGAGCATTACGTTCCAGACGTTAAGAAAACTCTTCGCACTTTCAATAGCTCTCTGATTTGTTCCAAATTCTGTGCGCAGAGAATCATCCTCGCTGATAAAGCGAGATCTCTTTACAGTATTTCTGGCCTCCTCAGCAAGCTTGGCCACTTCATTCCAGTCTGTGTTCTCGCCCTTGTCAAGATCATTGAGTTCTCTGCCGATTTCTGAAAACAGCGCATCTGCCTTGGCATTTTCTTGCTGATATGCGACGAGATCCGCGAGATCCTGACCAAGCGCATCATCACTCACATCTGCTTTTGATGCGGGAGATAGTTGCTGGCGGAGTTGCTTCATGCCGCGAAGCTTGCCAAAGAACCATTTGACTGACACCTGGTTGAATTCATTGAACAGAGCTCGGCCATCCATATCCAGAATTGCATCCGTCCAGTGTGCCATCAGCCGAGTTTTGTACGCAGCCACATTGAGCTTGTGCTCGGCCAACAACCTTACACGGTCAAGATACTCTATGGGATCAGAGGCCTTTACCCATGCATTAGGATATGTAGAAAACAGCGCTAAACACTGTGCTGCGTACGAAAGCGCCCCAATCTCATCAAACGATATTGCAGGCTGCCTTTTCAAAGTATTCGAAAAGGCCGTGATCTCCTCTTTCAAATCATCCAGGGAGACCCTGTAGTCATTTGCCTTGTCAACCGCAGTTCTCCTCAGCTGCTGCGAATAGGCCGTACAGTGGACAGCTGACAGGGGATGATTGCGTGGATGACCGATTGCTCTTCCTGCGGAAGCCAGGCCATCAACCAGCATATCGAGAGCATACAGCTTTTCATCGGTGATGCCAGTAATAAACCCCACATTAAAGCTGCTAATTTCAGGGGCGGTTTCGTATGCCTGATACTCGTTAATGAGCTGGAAAAGCGTTTTACCACACTTCTGCTGGCGGTGAAGCGCAGTTGCATACTTATTCAAGTCTTCCCGAAGGGCTTTGATACGGCTCACCGATGCAGCATATTCGCCGGAAGAACGGTACTTGGTGACTTCGGACGCTTGTCGTAACTGTTCCAAAACGTCTTTCTTCTTGGCTTTATTGGAATGAAGTTCGAGGCAGAACGGTGCCAGGCCAATTGCCGAGAGACGCTTCTGAACGACCTCCAGTGCAGCCATCTTTTCTGCCACAAACAAAACGGTTTTGCCCTCTGCGAGAACATTTGCGATCAGAGCCGTGATTGTCTGAGATTTGCCGGTTCCCGGAGGCCCATGAAGGACAAAGCTCTTTCCTTCTGCCGCAGATTCAATAGCAAAGAGCTGTGACGCATCCGCCGGAATAGGAAGAAGGACTTCATCTTCCGGTACCTGCCCATCCACACTCATATCCTCGGCTTGCCAGGTCAAACGACCTTCCATCAAGCTGCGGACGACTTTGCTCCTGGCAAGATCATCGGCACGGTTGTGGATATCATTCCACATGACAAACTGCGAGAAGGAAAAGATACCAAGGCAAGAGGACTCCAGTACATCCCAGCGCTTTTGATTGATGATTGCGTGACGCACCGTCGCAAAGACACGGCGGGTATCTACTCCCTTGTTATCCGTGGGTAAAGGATCCAAACCGCGGATTTCCAATGCGAAGTCCTGACGCAGCTTTTCGAGCAGCGTGATGTTCATCTGGACTTCATCATCACGTAGCCGGATCACATATCCTTCGGCGGCACTCCT